>JAESQG010000155.1 GCA_016765265.1 Pseudomonadales bacterium
CAGGGCGTAAAATTCACTGGTCGCTTTAGTTTTATCTTCGATGGCTTGTTGTTTATTTTGTTCGAGCATTTCTAGTACCTTGGCCGTCTGATCAATCATTAGTGGCAATTCATCGACATTAATGCCCTCGATCTCTGCGTATAGTTTGTCGATGGTGAATGATTCTGCCTCTAGCATTTTGTCTAAGTTGGTTAGACTTTTTTTCAAGTCCACTCTTTCGCTGTTCTGGGTTTCGATTAGCTGTAGTTGCTCAATGGTTTCACAATCCGCTAATTTGTACAAACTATCAAGACCCTCTTGCGCTTCTTTCATGGTTTGAGTTTCGGTCTTTAATGTTGACTGGTGTCTTTGTTTATTGGCTCTGATTGTCTGGACTTTGTTCTTGTTTTCTAGTGCTGTATTAAGGGCTTCCGCCAGCTTGTGTAGTTTGATTAACGGTTCTGACGGGTTGCCATCCATTAATTCGCATTCGGCAGTCAACTTGGTAACGGTGTCTTCAAACTGAGTAATTTGATAGTTTAAGGTGTTACGTTTACCTTTAATTTCTCGATAGTTTTTTAGTAACTCAGCCAGTCGGTCAAACTGGTCCAACTGAATTTTCGCTGTAGCGATGCTGCTTTCTTTCGGTATTTCTAACACTACAATTTGATTGTTCCAGCGTTGTAGCCAATGGTCTTTAGCTTGGTTGGCTTCGTTTAATTCATGGGATAGTTTGGTTTGTTGTTTTAAGGCATCTTTCTTTCGAGTTTCATGGCTTTGTCTGTCTTCTTTAGTTTGTATTAATCTCGCGAGTACACTATTGGCTTGATCCACAAGAAACGCTAAGGATTTGTTAGGGTCTGTGGGTACACCCGATTGTTTTACCACGCTAGCTAAAGTACGAATGCAGTTTGCTATGCGTGGTGATTTGTCCTCAATTTCTGCGTTGAGTTTGGTTTTTTCTGTGAGTGAGGTTTGCAGTTGTCTAAAGCTACTTTCCCAGTGGGTCATCTCATCGTATGAACCGAGCGATTCAACTTCTGCTGGCCATAGGGCTTTCCATGCATTGCTAGAAGATTGAATATCACCGTCGATATTGTTCAGTGTTGTACGCTGTTCGGAGCGGTCGTCTTGCAGTTTCTCCAGTTGAATTTCCTTCAATCCATACTCTGCTAACTGATCGGCTTCACGTCTTAAACGATCGGCGTACTGATCAGCTGTGCCCGTGCTGGTTTCATAGATATTAGCTTTAGCGTGCTGGTCTGTAACTGGAGGTGCCTGCCCAGTCCAATCATTCTTGATCTCTAACCACAGAGTGTCGCGTTCTTGCCTCGCGGTAGTTAGGTCGTTTTCAGTCACTAACTGGCCGCTGACATTGGCCTCTTTTTGTTGGATTTCCAACTCAGATATTTCCGCATCAAGATCTGCCAATGCTTTTAGCTCACGGCGTTTCTCTTCAATTAGTTTTTCATTCTTGGTTTTTAGTGCTGTTATTTTTTCAGTGGAAGGGATGGGAAGTGTTAGTAGTTTATTTTCATCCAATAGCGTTAAACCTAACTGGCAGGCTGTATTGGTGGTGGCTTCTTCTAGATCTCGAATTTGTTGTCTCAGCTGGTGAATCTCTTGCTCGGTTATCAGTAGTCGTTCCGCATCTTTAATCGTCAATTGCAGGTCACCTATGGCAACACTTTCAGGCAGTTCCACTAGCATCTCTTCGGCTTCCGCTAGCTGGAGGTCATTGTCCTGTTGTTTGGTTTTAATATTGGTGAGTGTGGTCTCAATGCCAACGCCTTCTTCTACCAGCGAGCCTAGCCCTGCTCTAATCACCGTTGTTAATATCAGTTCTTCTGGCCTCTTTGAGGAATGTGCTGGCAATAGATTGGCGGCTAACGCCTCAAGCTCATTTTCTTTTTCGGTGACTTCTCCCTGGAGTAATTGAAATTCGTCGCTGTTCTTTTTATATAGTGCTTTTCCATGTTTTAAGGCATCAATGGCCACGTCTTGTGCCAATACCGTTTCATTAATGGTTATTGCTGTTAACTGATTCTCGCAATTCTGAATGTCTGCGTTTAACTGTTCTATCGCGGACTGGCACCGTTTGATTTCGGCGTTGGCTTTTAATCGGGTCTCCGAACTATCGTGGGGCAGGGTGGGAACCTCTTCGATCTCTTTTAGCTTGGTCACAATATCCGTTCGTGAAGAGAGATTAGGTAAGGTTCTTTTTATTCTGTCTAATCGTTCCTTATCTGAATAAACGGCTTTATGCTGAGATGTGATGGAGTTTAAAGCCTTGGTTGCCTCATTCACTAAGCGGTCGGCCTTTTCCCAGTCTGTGGATTTTAAACAATGCTCTTTATGATTTGCGACGGCTTGTTTTAGTTCTTTAATAGCGACATTGAGTTTAGGGTTGCTCCCCGTATTTTTAAACAGCTCGTTTTGTCTCGCATCGAGTTCTTTGAGTAATTGCTGAAACTGTTGCCCCCCCATGCTGGCGCTAAACAATGCTTCGCCCAAATTACCTTGACCTTTTATAAGGTCCTCACCGCCAGCTACCAATGTTTTGCTGTCTATGCCGAAAAAAGTGACAAATTGATCTTTAGGAAGATTGTGCAATAGTTTGGCCAAAGTGAGGTCATCGACGATCTGATCAGATTCATCAAGTAACGTGCCTTTATTGCCCTTTTTACGATAGAGGATAAGGGCTTTATCTGCTGATCCGGTGCCATCGCCCTGTTGAACTTTGGCACCAACCCTTAATGAGCGTTGTTGATGCAGGTGGTCGTCGGAGGTTCGGCTTGGGAAGCCATAGAGAAAGTTTGTGATGGCCCTTAAGGTGCTGCTCTTTCCCGCTTCATTGGGTCCGTAAATAACGTGAACGCCATTGCCCTTTAAATCGAGGGCGTAATCGGTAAAGGGACCAAATTTATCCAGGCGCAAATCCAATAATCGCATTATGATTCACCCGCGTCTTGTAATAACTTTGGGATGATCGATTGTGTTATACCATCTAATAGCTCATCAAGTTGTGCCGGGTCGTTCAGATTAAGTGCATCGGTCCACTGCTTATATTGGGGAGGAAGCTTGCCGTTAATGGTGGTGAGACAGTTCAACAGATCTGCTCGGTCCTCATTACTGGCTTTGAGTTGCTCTAATTTTCGTAAAACGCCGCCTAATGGATTGTCTTGAGTGCGTAATTGTTCAATATCCACTTTTGCTTGGGTTTTAAAACGGATTTTTTCGATCCAGATATCGCCGTCGCTATCGGTCATTTCTGCCCTAATGCCATAGGCCCACTCTTCTTGGCGAGACACTATATCGGCATGCAGTTCGGTGGCACCCAGTAGTGTTAAGCGGCAAGCGAGAAGTCGTCCCTCGGCTCGCTCTTCTGACTCGTTGATCACTTTGCGGATCGCATTATAAACTTCACTCTCATTGGATGCATCGGCCAAGTCCACATGACAATGATCCCAACGCACCACATCAAGAAAGTGTTCAGTGATTGATTCGATTTGACCATCCTCTATTGTCACCAGCGTCACGCCCTTTGGCCCAATTTCTTTTGCATGTCGCCCTTGAATATTGCCAGGGAAAATAATAGGGGGATTAGTGTCGACAACTTCACGCTTGTGAACATGACCTAGCGCCCAATAGTCATAGCCCTTGGATCGGAGTTTATCAACGCTGGTGGGAGCATAAGCAGCATGACCATCTCGTCCTTGCAGAGCTGTGTGCAACATGCCGATATTAAACAGCCCTGCTACGGGTTCCGGGTATGCTTGTGAGATATCATCGTAAATATCCCGCTCTGCATAACCTTGTCCGTGGACGGCGATACCGAGATTTTCAAACTTTATACTCGCCGGTTTTTTTACATTGAGTTCATGCACGAGAGTTGGCCAGTGGATTTTTTTTGTCATCTTTGCTTCTGCATCGTGATTTCCCCTAATGATCACCGTCGGGATTTGGGCATTGGATAAGCGCTTGAGTTGATCGGTGAGAAATAAACCGGCTTTAAAATCCTTCAGATCCCCGTCGAATAAATCACCCGATATCAACAATAAATCAACCTTTTCCTCTAAACAAAAAATGATCAGGTTTTTAAACGCTACACGAGTGGCCTCGCGTATTCTGTCTACTGGGGCCGATTCGTATTTCTCAAGTCCTTTGAGGGGACTGTCGAGATGAATATCCGCCGCGTGGACAAATCGAACTAGTGACATTGAGTGCTCCAGGGGTGACTGTTTAGAATGGGTATAGTAGCTGTAAAATGGGGGTTTTTGAAATATCTGTTTTTGATCTGTTAAAGCCGCCTAGATAGATGTTATGACAACTCTCTTGAATAACACGGAGTATCATCATTTCTCTAGAATCGAATACTCACCCCTACCCCAACTAATTTATGCCGCTTCGAGGTCCGTTTCAAATAATACCGGCTATAAAAAGTTTCAAACGCTAGATTGCCGGTTTTTAACCTAAGCCCCACTTTGAGAAATCTGTCCATCGATACATAATTGAATTCGCCTTCGGACCTTTTTGAATTTGTATTGTGGTTGCCTGTACCATAAAACGGCTCGGTGTAATTCCGTTGTCGACGTAACCGTTTTTCATCCGAATTTACGTGTGTGTCTATTATCAGTTTAATGAAGTTTTCAACAAGTCTGTTTGCCTCAACCCCGGCTTCGATAAAGGGTGAAAGGGGNTAAAAAGGTGCATANCCAAGATAGAAAAACTGCGTNGTAATACGCTCCTCTTCTTCTAGAAGATTAATACGGTGGATGTTGAAACCGACATAGAGTGCTTGGTTGTGAGGCGTGCCGGATTGGAGGCTAATGTTGGAGGCTTCTGTGGTGTCGTTTTCTTGAATGTTGAAAACTAATTCCACTGCGTTTGATGTGGGGCTAAGTATAAGCAAAAGGGATATTTGTAGTAAGTAGCGAGAACAGTATGCTGATTGCTTGATGTGACTCATAGTTAAACTAATCCAGATCGATAATTTTACTAAGTTATCCCTGCATCGCTTAACCTTTGCTGAATCAATTATTTTAAATAGGAGTAGGGCTAAGAGCCATTATAGGTAATTGAGTAAAGAATTGGGGGTATAGATCGGTGGGGTTAAGAGCCATGGGGTTAAGAGCTATGGGGTTGATGAGTGTCTTGGATGGGGAGGTAGTGATTTAATCAATACCTGTGGAACCCGCACCCAAGGAACCACCATTGTCATCCAATTGTCTAGAAGGCGGCATCCTCTTTTGATACTGAAAGGCTGCTGCCAACAAACAGGCTCCGATTAACATAAAGACGATGATTTTCTGAAACAAAGAAAAGTCATTCATGTCCCACAACAATATTTTCAGCGCGGCGACGGCATAAGTGGTGACGGACAGCCATATCAATTTCTTCATCTTTGGATTAGTGGTCTGGAATAGGATGACCGTCGCGTGCACTACTAGGGAAAAAGAAATGGCTGGTCCCAGCATCGTTGAGAATAGTTGCGTCAAAATCACCACGTAAGCGGGAATGGTGATGAGATTAAACAGCCACAAACTGATGATTTTGCCTTTTGTGCGCCGCCACACAGCCCTGGTTTGTTCGCTGGCGCGGTGGGCCGTTAACGCCGCACAAGCAATAGCGACCCCATTAAGAAGAACGATCAACTGTGTTGGGCTATCGGGGCTTGAGTTCTTCATTACCAGAAAAATGGAATCCAGCGTCATCAAAAAAAACAATCCGAAGACCGATAGGTAGACGAGTACCAGATTTGTTCGTAAGGGTGCGAGGACCGGTCGATAATAAAACAGCCCGGTAAAGTAGATTAAAGTTACCAGGATGGCGGGCAGTTGCGCCAAAGTAGTAGGCGCTCAAAGAGTAGATTGGTTTTAGAGCCTCATGGCATTTTGCTAAGGCGGTTTCCCCCGATGGTGTCCTTCGTAGACCTTGCCCCAACCAGCCCACAACGAGGAAAAAAACAATCCCCGCCAGCAACGCACCTAGCGCATTGCCTTGCCAATGCGCGAATTCTGCCGTCCAACAGCTAAAGATGGCGACAATGCTGGCGTAAAAAACCAATAATCGCATTTCCAGTTTTAATATGCTCAATTGAAAACGATGATAGAGAAATAGCGCGATGGCACAGGAGAGCCATAAAACCATAGGGAAGTAGTCACTGTGTTGGCGTAACACGCTTGGCAAGAAAAACAGGGGTATTAAACAATAAAATAGCGTTCGACATTTTTCCGTCAAGCCTGAACGGACGCTATGACTATAAAATCGTTTATAGAATTCCGCGATTAGCCATAAGCAAATAAAAGCCTCTACTTGCGCAACTTGCCCATAAATACTCTGCTCGGAAAAATGGAAGTTTCTTGCTTCTGCTGCGCTGACTACAACGGGCACTGCTAGCAGTAAGTAATGCCCTAGTCCCAGTGCTTCAGTAAACAATAATTCTTTTTGTCGGGCTCGCCAAATAAGGAGGAATAGGGGCACAACGGCCAGCAGCCACATTCCTTGAGGCCAAAAAATACCGATGGTCAGCAGAAAGCTTGCCGATAGCAGCACCGAGGACAGGTTATCTAAAATGACGACCAGTCTACACTCAGCATCCGTTAATGTTTCCCGCTGTCGTTGCATCAGTAAAACAGCCGCGCAGGTAAGTGCGGTTATCGCCACCAGATTGCCCCATCCAGCGCCGAGATTTAGTGCCAACAATTCTACCGTGGGTACCATAGCGTTAATAACCCACTGGATCACCTGCAACCCTACCGCCATAAGCGATAACAGTAGTGCAATATAGCCTTCTACTCGCACGCTAGTCAGTTGGAACTTACCTCCCAAATAAATCAACATCAAGCCTTCAAGACACCAGATAATTCCTCTCATTTCCGGGCTACTTAACACCAGTATGCCGGCACCTATTAACAGTCCTGCCTGTAGAATGGCAATCGCCTGTACGGTACGAGCCTCGTCGCTCAGTGAGGAATAGTTGAAAATCTTGTTGGGCAACAAAAACACAGCAATCCAGGGAAGGGCATTCAGTAGATAGAGAGTACCTAAGACCTGACTATCCTGGATCAGCTCTTGAGTCACAAATAAAATGAAGATGACATTTGACGTCACGATCATTAACCGAATTCGGTCCATTACCACGGTGGCACTGAGGCCGCGCAAAGCATAATGAGCGAACGCATAGAAAAAGCCATGAACAATGACAATGATTGCCAGGTTTTCAGTGAGGAGCGTACTTTGCTTTCCTAAGGTGTTAGCGCCGATGGATAGTTCGATCATTGCGATACAGAGCGCCATACACATAAGTGCCAATGGCTGCCAACGCATCCGCTGTGATAAACGCAGCATAGCGATGGCTAATAATAACAGGTAACTCAAGTAGAGCTGCGGTGATTGATCAACGTGATCCATCACTAAAGGCAGAGTGGTGCCACCCACCAAGGTGACAACAGCCACGATTCGTGTTTCAAACAGCAGTGCTAGTATGTAAGCCGCAGCAGTGACAGCGGCGAGAATAACAAACCCCAAAAGAGTAGGTACGAGTCCATAATAGGGGCCGGCAAAATAGGCGCAGAGATAATTTAAGATCACACCTAGCGCAATCAGTCCTGAACCATACTCAGCCATATCCCCGCGTCGTCTGGTAAATAGGACGCCGCCTACCGTGGTAATAAAAGCGACAGCAAAACCAAGAGCGACTTTACCGGGTGGGTCT
>JAESQG010000156.1 GCA_016765265.1 Pseudomonadales bacterium
TTCCGGATAAGCCCTTCACAGGTAGTCAGATAATCATCCCGTCGCGAGGCCAACTGTAGGGTCAATTCTCGGTCTTTTGTTCTATTATCTTGCAAACGATCCAGCCGATACTCAATTCCCGCCAAATACTTGGGAAACCGCCGCAGCCACCGCAACGGGGTTCGTTGAATAAAATCCTCGGAAAAAAGTTGATCCATCTGCTCCTGTATATCCTTTGCCGACTGTAGCCATTCAGGCTTAATCCCCTTGCTTAAGCGACTACGAATTTTTTGCGCCTGCTTTAAAATCTCAGACACCAGTTCAGCTAATTCTTGGGTTTGCCCCACAAATTCATTACGGTGCTTTAACAAATTATCGTCGAAGTCAGATTGTTGCCAGGCAGAGACGCCCATTTTAGCCAGGGCGCTTTGGCTAAAAGGACCATGCTCTAAGAAACAGCGTTTAATCCCCGCCATCACTAAATCATCTAACATTTGCTGCTGACTGCCTAAGGCTCGATATCCAATGGCCATTTCGTTCTGATGTTTGATATTTTTTTTCAAGTACCGAATGCTCTCTTTCAGTTCAAAGTAGAGCAGCCGGTTCAGGCCGTTTAACATGGCCTGTTCCGCTTCACGAGCTGAGGCGAATAGCGCAACGGAGACATCCTTGTCTTTATTATCATTCACTTTAAAAGCCGGATAACTCTTGATGGGCTGGGAACCTAGTCGCGTTTCATGTTCTTTAGGAAAATCACCAAAATCCCAGCGCGTGACATTATTTTTTTGAAAATCGTTTTTGGGTAACTCTGCCAAGGTGGTGGTCACATGTTGCTTAAACCCGCTCTGTAATTCAAGAAGAGAACGGCCTTTACCTAATGGCTGACCTTTCGCATCCACTGTTTCAATCTGCATCAAATGGTGGGACTCTATCTCTTCCAAGTCCCATTGTTCAGGCAAGATGGTCGATCTGCCAGAGGCCTTTCTTAAATAATCCGACAAGGCGACCGTTAAGGGAATACTCCTTTCATAATTGGCGACAATAAATCCGTCCACATTATTTGGCACTGGCACAAAATGTTTGCGCATTTTTTTCGGTAAGCCTTTAATCAATGCAATGCACTTTTCCCGTAACATTCCCGGCACTAGCCAGGCTAACTGAGCTTCATCAATTTGCTTTAACAGCGGCGCAGGCACGACTATGGTCACGCCATCGTCTTCATGGCCCGGTTCAAAATGGTATTTCAAGAGGAACTGAATCCCGTTTAAGGTGATTTGATTGGGATATTTCTCCTCGGTCACATCATCGGTATCGCGGGCCAACAACAACTCCTTTGGTATAAAAAACAGTGTTGTATTCTCCCTTTCGGCAGTTCGGCGCCACGCCTCGAAGCTGGAGCGGTTATGCACATTGTCCGGAATCAATTCGTCGTAAAAATCAAATAACACTTGCTCATCAGCCAGNATATCNCGCCTACGGGANTTATTTTCCANNTCNCCGATATCCTNAATACATTTCTGATTGTGCTTAAAAAACTCACCTTTAGTTTCAAACTCACCCGCTACTAAAGCGGTGTGGATAAATAACTCCCGTGCCTCTTTCCCGTTNATGGGGCCATAATTTACTTTTTTCCGCGGGTTNATCACCANGCCATAAAGTGTCGCTTGCTCNAANGCAATGACATTNCCCGTCTTNTTCTCCCAATGAGGTTCGAAATAATTGTACTTCAGTAGATGCTGGGCAGCGTGTTCAATCCACTCGGGTTCAATTTTTGCGACGGTGCGAGCAAAGACTCGACTCGTCTCAACTATCTCTGAAGCCATAATCCACTTCGGTGATTTCTTGATAAGAGCCGAACCGGGGTGGATAAACATCTTTCGATTTCTCGCACCCAGATATTCTCGTTCATCCTCTTTCGTGGCCACGTTGGCCACTAATCCTGACAGTAGCGCCTGATGAACCCGATCGGGATCTGCTGGTTCTTTATTTTCTTTAAAGGTGTCCTTACCGGGAAGATCATTACAAACCAATCGGAGTTGACGATGCACATCTCGCCACTCTCTCATGCGCAAATAGGACAAGAAGTTTTTCTTACAATATTTGGAGTACTGGTTGCCGCTTAAATTCTGCCGCTGCTCTTCGGTTTCATCCCACATATTCACGTAGGCCATAAAGTCGGAGGTTTTATCCTTCCAGCGGGCATGTTTTTCATCCGGTGACTGACCGGTTTGTTGCGAATGTCTAGATGATTGAGAATTAGTGGGCGGTCGCTCTCTCGGGTCTTGTACACTTAAGGCAGCGGCAATAATGGTAATCTCTCGCANGCATCCTGTGTTTTTCGCCGCAATAATCATCCGGCCAATGCGCGGGTCCAGGGGTAATCGAGCCAGCTGTTTGCCAATAGCAGTTAATCGACGGTTTTCGTCAGTTGCAGAGAGCTCTTCAAGTACGCCGTAGCCATCGTTAATCAGCCGTTGATCAGGCGGATCGATAAAAGGAAAATCATGGATTTTCCCCAGGCCTAAACTCTCCATCTGCAATATAACCGATGCCAAGTTGGTCCTGAGGATTTCCGGATCGGTGTATTCATCCCGATGTTCAAAATCCACCTGAGAGTANAGTCGAAAACAAATTCCATCTGCAATACGCCCGCAGCGCCCTTTGCGCTGATTCGCACTGGCTTGGGAAATAGGCTCTATGGGCAGGCGTTGGATTTTGGTGCGAAAACTATAGCGACTGACTCTCGCCAACCCGGTATCAATCACAAAACGAATATTCGGTACGGTAATGGAGGTTTCCGCCACGTTGGTGGCCAACACCACCCGCTGTCCACCTCGGGGATGGAATATTTTATTTTGCTCTTGCTGGCTCAATCGCGCATACAAAGGCAGTACTTCAAGATGGCGAGGTCCGTGCTTTCTCAAAGCGACAGCTGTTTCCCGAATTTCCCGTTCACCACTAAGAAAAACCAGGATATCACGCACACCCTTAATGGAACGCCACCGAGCCTCACCGGTAATTTCATTCACTGTATTGAGTACCGCATCNGCCACATCAACACTACTNTCATCACCCTCTTCGCCAGCNGTGGGGCGATACTCAATCTGCACNGGGTAGGTTCGNCCACTCACCGTCACAACAGGCGCATCGGCNAAGTGCTTTGAAAAGCGTTCCACATCAATCGTGGCAGAAGTAATGATAAGTTTTAGATCTTTACGTTTCACCATCAACTGACGTAAATAGCCCAACAAAAAATCAATGTTTAAACTACGCTCGTGAGCTTCATCAATAATAATCGTGTCATATTGATTGAGATAAGGATCGCTTTGAATCTCTGCCAGCAAAATCCCGTCGGTCATTAACTTAACCAAGGACTTATCACTCACTTGTTCATGAAAACGTACCTTGTATCCCACTAGCTGCCCTAAATCCGTTTTCAACTCCTCGGCGATGCGAGCCGCTACGGTTCGCGCAGCCAGCCTTCGGGGCTGAGTATGTGCAATGGAGCCGTACACCCCTAAACCACTTTCCAGGCATATTTTCGGTAACTGTGTGGTTTTACCCGAACCTGTTTCACCGGCAATGATGACCACTTGTGAGCTACTGATGATTTGCTTTATTTCTTCCCTGCGATCCGACACAGGGAGCACCGCTGGATACACAATATCGGGTATGGCATTTTTACGAGCAACTACCCTCATTTTTGATCGCTCTATTTGCTGAGTGATTTTTTTATAGTTTTTTTCAAACTCTACGGGTTGTTTAACCAGCTGTTTTTTTAAACGCCGAANTTGTTGTCGTAGTGCAAAGCGGTCTACCACCATGCACTGGTCAAGTTCTTGATATAGCGGAGGAATCAGATGCGTTTGGGACATACTTTTTGTGACATGCTTAATGAAGGGGATAGCTTAGTAGTGAGGCCAGGAGTGAAATTGAACGGTGATTTTATCATGGTATTGATCAAATTGCCGACGCAGAAATTCAAAATAATCCCTTTCTGAGGTAAAAACCGACTCTTTTTATGCCCGAGTAGTACGCCTGAGTTGGGCGAGTTCAANGTGAGCACTTGACCTCCCCGAGATTTAGCCCATATTGTTTGGTACGATTTGCTCTATTTTTTAAGAATCNCTATATTTTCAGAATCACTATATTTTCAGAATCGGTATTTTTTAAGCATAGAATGGATAGAGTAGATTGGAAGCCATAGATTGGAAAAAGTGCATTGGAAAGAGTCAATTGAAAGGAATGGATTGGAAAGAGTAAATGGACCGACCTAAGCAATTTGATTTATTTGTCATTGGAGGGGGTATTAATGGCACAGCCATCGCCGCTGATGCGGCTGGTCGAGGTTTAACAGTCGGGCTTTGTGAGACCAATGACCTAGGCCAGGCCGCTTTCTCCCGTTGCGGTAAGGCATTCCACGGCGGCATCAGACATCTAGAGCGGCTCAAACTCAACACCTTGCATAAAACCCTTAAAGAAAGAAACATACTCCTAAAACGCGCACCTCACTTAATCCACGTTGTACCCTTTATTGTGCCATGCAACGAGCAATCCAGACCACGATGGGTGCTGCGAACTGGACTCACCCTTTATGANATGNTGGGCAACAAACACCTGCGCCCCCATATTTCTAATTGCACTATCCCCGACGACCCGCTGTCCTGTTTAAATCCACACAGTGGCAATTGGTTGGTATACCCAGAGTGCGAGATTGACGATAGCCGTCTGGTGATAAGCAATGCGCTTTCAGCAGCAGATAATGGCGCAAAAATTTTACCGCGCACCCGCTGTGGAAGCGCTGAATCTGTTGATGGTATTTGGCGTATAGTCCTTGAAGATGTGGTGACCAAAGAGCAACAGAAAGTAGAGGCAACCACTATCGTTAATGCCACAGGCGCCCAGGTGGAAAAAACTATTTCCGAAACACTGCACAGCAACACCCGCTGCCACACTGAACTGCTAAAACATAATTATGTCATTGTAAAAAAATTCTATAAAGGACAAGTGGGCTACAAACTTCAGCAAAATAAACGCCAAGTCATGACGCTATCTCCAGTGGGAGACGACTATTGTCTCATCGGGCCTCTAGTTGAAAGTTATGACGGACCACGTGGAGAGTCCGGCGTAAATGAAGATGAAATACAGCGCCTACTTCAGATCGTCAATTCTTTATTAGACATTCCCTTAACCATGGAAGATGTTGTCTCTAGCTATGCCAACATTCGTGCAATTTATAAAGATCCCACAGGACCCAGCGGTACGGCACAGGACTACGTTTTAGACTTCAGTTGTAGCAATGGGAAAAACCCAATCGTATCGGTTATCGGTGGATCGCTACTCACTCATCGGATTTTAGCGGAACAAACATTAGAGTTGCTAAGCCCCTACTTTCCTCATCTAAAAAAATCGTGGACTGCCGATACCTTCTTACCCGGAGGCGCACTGCTGGGGGAGGATGTAAAGGGCAATCGTATTTCAAAAACAGGTATTTCAAACAACACCATTGAAACATTGCTGAAACGTTTAAAGGAAAAATATGAGCGCCTCCCGCTAGCGCTATTGCAACGCTTAGCAAGCTGCTACGGATCTCGCAGCTTCAAACTGCTAGGCGACAAGCAAGAACTAGAGGAATTGGGACAACATTTCGGTCATCAATTATATGAAATCGAATGCGATTTTCTAGTGCATAACGAGTGGGCTGACAGCGCCGACGACATCATCTGGAGACGCAGTCAAATAGGACTTCAATTTGACAAATCGCAGCAACAGGCATTAACTGACTGGTTTCATCGTGCCTATCAATATAACCCTGCTGTTAAGCAATTGTCGGCGGGCTAATCCCAACACTGAAATAACCGCAAAAGAAATGGCTCCAAAAGAAATGACCCCAGAAACTACTGTCCTAGGGCCATTTCGGGAGCTAATCCTATTTAAGATTAAAAGCTAGAACCCATACTACTTCTTCTTAGCAGGAGGCACGCTAATAACCTGTATTCTGGTATATTCTTCCAATCCATGCATTGAGTTTTCAACACCAATACCGGATTGTTTCGCGCCACCAAATGGAATAAGGGGTGATAGATCTTGGTGGCTATTAATCCACGCAGTACCCACCTCTAATTGACGCGCAATGGCAGCAGCCTTTTCAATATCACTACCCCAAACCGAACCACCCAATCCCATATCCACTGCATTCGCTCTGTTAACCGCATCATCAACATCGGTATAAGTGAGTATGGGTATTACTGGACCAAATTGCTCTTTTGCTACCAAGTCAGAGTCGTCCGCTNCACCGGTTACAATGGTAAGCGGAATAAAGTAGCCTTTTCCATCCTTGACTTCGCCACCACAATGGACCTTGGCACCGCTATCACGAATATTGCTTAACAAAGCGGTTAATTTTTCATATTGCATCTTATTTTGAATGGGGCCAAATTGAACGCCCTTATCCAAACCATTACCCACAGTTGATGCATTAGCCAGTTCAACCAATTTGTCAGTGAGTTGATCCGCGAGACTTTCGTGAACATAGAGCCGTTTGATAGCAATACACACTTGTCCACTATTACCGAAAACCGTTTGAAAAATACTTGCAGCAACCTCATCCACATTGGCATCAGGTAACACTATCGCTGCATCATTCCCACCCAATTCCAAGGTGACTCTTTTCAAAGTATCCGCACTGCTGGCCAGAATCCTCTTGCCCGTGAGCGATGACCCGGTAAAGGAAATCTTGTCTATGTCTGGATGCGAAGTCATCGCGGGACCGAGATGATCTAAACCGCTCACCATATTCAATACACCTGCAGGTAGCACCTCCTGAAATAACTCAATCAATCTTAAACTTGTCAAGGGTGTGCTGGGTGCAGGCTTGATGACCATGGTATTGCCCGCGAGTAGTGCAGGTGCAACTTTCACTATCATTAGATAAATGGGGAAATTCCACGGCAGAATAGCACCGATAACACCGAGAGCACGTCTTTCCATAACCGCTTTGTTACCGATCAACGAGGTAGCAGTCTCTTCAGGAAAGGCAAATGAAGCGACAGTACTGAGCCAGAGCGCGGCTCCCCCNACTTCACCCATCGCAGCNTGTAAAGGCTTGCCTTGTTCTTGGGTTANTAANTTCNCNAACTCTTNCATATTTGCGCCAACAACNCCTNNTAATTTTTNCAGAANNTTCTGCCGANAACTCCATTCTGTTTTTGACCAAGCNGGAAACNCATCTNTTGCNGCTTGCACCGCTNNATTNAATTGCTCAACCGATGCNTTGGGGGCCTGTGCAAACACCTCTTCTGTGGCGGGGTTTATTACATCAAAACTGTCTGCACCGCCGACAGTATCGCCATTAATCACTAAATTATATTCACTCATGTTGGTATCCTATTTCTATTGTTGGTCATCTTTAATCATCTTTAATCATCTTTGATCATCTTTGATCATCTTTGATCATCGGCATCTCGCCATCACTCGAGACTCTAATTTACGCTCTCATTATGAATAATTTAGGCGAAAAAATGCAACACTTTAGTCAACAAAAGTGCAACCCAAATTGCCATCTAGCCTGCAAATAATTTTGGGATCTATAAGCACTAAGACGAAGACCTTGCCTCAAGTATCACCTGCCCAACCCAATGCTGGGCAAACTGGTAGGCTGATCGGCCACTGCGATTCCCCCGAGCCAGAGCCCACCGCAAGGACTCCTCCCTAGCCAAATCACTCCATTCCACCAAAAAATCAGCGGTGGGTTCCATGGCTGTGCCCAAGCGAGTCACCCAATGTTGAGCGATAGCCAAGTAAAGAGTTTGATTCATCGGGTAAAACGAGACCCACAGCCCGAAACGATCCGATAAAGAGATTTTTTCCTCAACCATTTCACCGTGATGTATCTCATTGTTCAGCATTTCGGTTTGCTCATTATCCCGCTGGTATTCGGGTAGTAGGTGGCGACGATTTGAGGTCGCATAAATAGAGACATTAGCCGGCAGCGCGTACAGAGCACCATCCAATATACTTTTAAGCACTTTGTAGTTGGCGTCGTCTTCGTTGAAGGAAAGATCATCGCAAAACAAAATATACCAATAAGGGTGTCCCGCAATTTGTTCCAAGATTTGTGGCATATTCTGTAAATCTTGTTTTTCCACTTGAATAATCCGTAGTCCCTGGGGAGCAAACTCGTTCAACAAGGCTTTTATCAAAGAGCTTTTGCCTGTTCCGCGAGATCCCGTTAAGAGTACGTTGTTAGCGGGTAGCCCCTTTAGGAACTGCTGCGTATTCTGGACCACTTTCCCCTTTTGTGTATCAACACCCAAGACATCATCCAACGCGATTTTGGTGTCCAACTCAACGGCTCGCAAACTACCTCGCTGGGGACCATTCACCCAGCATACGGCCATCGTTTTCGCCCAATTAATCACTTCAGGCACCGGCGGCAACATCGGTTCCACTGCATCGAGCACACGAGATATCTTCTCTATTAAAGCCTGGTCTAAAGTGATTTTTGATTCCACCGCATGTTCCTCTTTATTGCTATGTTCTACTTATAATAAGATATTAACCTATTCACCCACTACACCCAATTTAACTACAATTATTTAACTATACCCAACCAACCATAAGCTACCCAACCACGTGAGTATAAATAACCTCGATAAACTGCTCGCCGTAGGAGTCTAATTTTTTATCCCCTACACCATGAAGATTGGAAAATTCATTAAGCTTTATGGGTTTTAACTCCACCATTTCCATCAGCGTCGCATCATGAAAGATGGTGTAAGGCGGTACATTATTTTCATCAGAGATATTTTTTCTTAACCGCCGCAACGCCTGCCAAAGAGTTTCGTCTTCACCATCAAAAAAAGGTTGTTTCGCCTGATTACGTCTAGCTGATTTTTGTTTGCCTTTTTGTTTTTTCTCATTTGTGGTTTTTTCTTCTAAACGCAGATATAAGGATTCTTCCCCCTTTAATACAGGTCGCGATTTTTCATCCAACACCAATACGCCAAATCGGTCAAAATCAATTTTCAAATATCCCATTGCAACCAATTGGCGAAACAGGGAACGCCAATCGTTTTTCTCTAAATCTTGGCCAATACCATAGGTACTCACCGTCTGGTGTCTGTGCTGTTTGACTTTGTCCGTTTCCTTGCCCATCAACACATCAACGATATGACTTACACCAAAGCCTTGACCTGTGCGATAGACNCAGGACAAGGCTTTTCTTGCNGCTTCAGTTGCATCCCANGTGATNGGAGGNGTAAGNCAGTNATCGCAATTNCCNCANGGCTCGGAGNNTTCTTCAAAATANCGCAATATAATTTGCCGACGACAGCCTGTTGCTTCACAAAAACCNAGAAAGGTTTCTAACTTTTGNTGCTCAACTCGTTTAAAGGTTTCATTAGCCTCTGACCCTTCCATCATCTTNCGTAACTGAATCACATCCTGCAAGCCATACATCATCCAAGCATCTGCGGGCTTACCATCACGCCCCGCTCGCCCTGTTTCCTGGTAATACGCCTCCATACTTTTAGGCAGATCCATATGGGCGACNAACCGAACATCCGGTTTATCGATACCCATCCCGAAAGCGATGGTAGCCACAATGACAACACCGTCATCTTTCAAAAAGCGAGATTGATTAAACGCTCTCTCACTTTGACTCAAGCCAGCATGATAAGGCCGGGCATCAATACCTCTGTCCTTTAGCCATTGGGCTAGATCATTGACTTTCTTGCGAGACAGACAATAAACAATACCTGCATCACCCTCATGCTCTTTTTGAATAAATTGCAGTAAGCGGTTTTTAGCATCCTGTTTTCCCATTATTCGATAACGAATATTAGGTCGATCAAAACTAGTAACAAATTGTCGTGCATTTTGAAGAGACAGCCGCTCGCATATTTCGTTTCGAGTTCGACGATCAGCAGTAGCAGTCAACGCAATGCGAGGCACTTGAGGGAACGCTTCCGCTAAAATCATCAAGCGTAAATAATCGGCCCTAAAATCATGTCCCCACTGAGAAACACAATGGGCTTCATCAATCGCAAACAACGCTATCTGAGATTGACGAAATAGCTCTAAGGTACTGTCCATCATCAACCGTTCAGGGGCCACATAGAGAATATCGAGATTACCTTGAAGAAACTGTAATTCAATATCTCTTTGCTGGGACCATGCTAACGAAGAATTAAGGAATGCAGCATTCACACCCTGCTCTACCAAGCTCGACACCTGATCTTGCATCAGAGCAATCAAGGGGGAAATAACAATACCCGTTCCTGGGCGGATCAATGAAGGGATCTGATAACAAAGCGATTTGCCGCCACCGGTGGGCATCAACACTAATGCATCCTGCCCGTTAATTAAATCATGAATAATGTCAGACTGTTGATTTCGGAAATCATCATATCCAAAAACATGTTTAAGGATTTCTTGTGGATCAAGGGAATGGGGCACGCTATTTTCACTTCACTCAAATGGGGACCCCGAGCTTATAGCAGATTGTTTTTCGCGGCAAATATTGATTGCTTTAACCGCTTAGCATTCCGCCTGAAATTCATTAATNCTTCTGTTGCTTGTTAAAGTGTATATCTCTGCGTCTTTATCTTTAAAATTTAACGTTAGGGTATTTCCGTTGCGTTGAAGTGTTACATCAAGATCCGATCTATCCGCCTTNATTCGATAGGTATCGCCAGAAATATGCGTAATAGTGCCTGTGTCAACCCAGTAACAGTTACCTGCGTCATCGCTAGAGTCACCAGCAAAATCATACATCGTTATCTGACCGGAACTAGTGATGTCAACGTAAGAAACATCCGTAGTATTGTTAACTTCTTCGGTTGAAGCATCCCAGAGACCGACGATACCGCTGTCGTCTTCCTTAGCAGCAATGTCGCGACTAGCGCTGTTTCCACTATCATCTGCGGCTACCCCATCTAGGTCACTGTCAACGTTGTTTGACCCGCTGCAGGACGCGAGCGCTAGACTCACCATTAATGCAATAAAAGCAGGAAAAACAAATGTGATTTGTAAGTTAAAAAAAGGTTTCATTTCATCNTTCCCTAAGTTGAGACGTCGCTTCTGAGCTCAGATAGCAGAACGCTTTGAGCGATTATAATCTAACCAGAAGACAGCCGTCTACCCCATTGGGAGCAGGAATAGATAAGGAGAAGCAAGCAGCCTCTGCTTAAGCAGTAAATTATCACTTTATCCGGGTCAAGTGTGACAAGGAGTTCGCTTCGCGTCTCTTGCTCTAGACGTTATGTTAAGTACAANCNTCANNNNTNTGNCAGTATTGACAGTATTGACAGTACCATATAGTAGTACTATACTTGATAAGATGGTAACTATTCAGCGCATTCCCCCGTCAAATCGAGTTCTCTCTGAATAAACTCGGGCCATTTCCCTGCAAACAAGCACTCTAGGGCCTCACCGACGCCG
>JAESQG010000157.1 GCA_016765265.1 Pseudomonadales bacterium
AATAGGGAAGAGGCACTTCCTACCGTTTTTGGGTTGCTTTTGTAAATAGCCAATTCCAGATAATTTGACGAATTCCACAGCGCTAGCTTTTTTCCATCCTCTTCTCTTCGGTCTGCTGGGATTTCAAAATTTATGGCATCGCTATAATTGGAATGAAAAACCCTCAATTGAACGAGCTAGTGAGAGAGGCATTGCACGCTAATTACGATTTGAAATCAGCGGTAGCGCGTATGGAGAGGGCTCGGGCAATGGCGGTTGTCTCCGGTGCAGTGCTCAAACCAAATGTTGCGGTCAACCTAAATTCTGCTCGAACGGGCATTAGAAGCCCGCTGAAAAGTATCAGCAGTTCAAGAGCGCTATCTGTGGATATTTCGTGGGAGGTTGATTTATGGGACCGGTTATCATCACAAGCTAAAGCCGGCATAAGTGACTTCGAAGTCTCTAAAGCAGACTGGCAGGGTGCTCGTTTTTCCTTAGCGGCGAATGTGGCGAAAACGTGGTTTGATGTGACTGAGGCTAGGCTACAGACGGAGCTGGTAGTCAGGCGGATTAAAAATCTGTCCAATAATTTGGTGACTATTCAACAAGAATTTGAGCTCGGTATAAAGGACGCATTAGATGTTTACTTGGCGCGAGCTAGTCTTGAGGGGGAACGCGCTAAACTGGCCGCTAGACAGCGCCATTACGACCAGACTAGCCGAACGGTTGCTGTGTTGTTAGGCCGGTATCCCAGTGCTGAATTGAAGGGTGTTAATGACTTGAAGTCCTTTGAAAAATTGCTGTCGGTAAAAGCCAATGTGCCATTAGGACTTCCTTCCGAATTAATCTTGCGCCGATGGGATTTAATCGCATGGCAACATCGACTCGCTGCGGCGGATAGTCGTCTGTCGGTGGCTCATTTTAATCGATTCCCTCGGTTTTCGTTAACCGGCAGTGTTGGGGGTAGGAGTGATACATTTAACGATCTTTTATCGAGTGATTTTTTTGTATGGTCGTTTTTTGGTGGTATTACTGCGCCTTTGTTTGACGGTAAGCGTTTGGCCAGTGAAGAGCTTATAGCAAAGGCTAGCTTAAGAGAAGTGGAGGCTAATTATAGCCAGACACTATTGCTCGCTTTTCAGCAAGTAGAAAGTGCTATTCGTTCTGAACAATTATTGATGGAACAGGAGAACGCTTTAAAGCGGGCCGTCAATGAATCCAGTGCAGCTGAGAAATTGGCTTTCGAAAAATATCTCAATGGTTTGGTTGGTTTCATTACCGTTTTAGATTCACAGCGAAGTTTATTCGACACCCAAAGTGGATTGATCGATATTCGAAATCAACGATTACAGAATAGAATTGATTTACACCTGGCTTTGGGTGGTTCCTTCTAATATTGGATTACATATGACAGTGACGCCGACATCAATAAAAGAAGAAACGCCTTTAAAAAAGGTGTCTTTAAAAAAACCGCCGTTAAAAATCGTACTCCCCGTTGCCATTGTGGTGGGTTTTGGTCTGATTGCTTGGCTTATAATGTTAAACCCATCTCAAGCGGAAAAACATGGGGGGAAACGAAGGACCGAAATGAGTGTTGAAGTTGAGACAGTTAAACTTTCAAATTATCAAATTCAGGTCACTTCCTTCGGTGTAGTCCGCCCGAGAACTGAGAGCACTTTGGCCGCTCAAGTATCAGGTATGGTGATTGAGGTGTCAGAGAAGTTCCAAGAGGGCGCATTTTTTGAGGAAGGGGATTTGTTGCTGAAGATAGAAAGCCGTGATTATCTTTCAGCCGTCATTATCGCAGAATCGGATTATGTGCAAGCTAACTATCAGTTGTCGGAAGAGAAGGCTAGAGGAAAACAGGCGGTCACCAATTGGCGGCGTATGGGCAGCGTTAATAAACTTTCGACCTTGTCCAGCGACGCCACTGATCTGGTTTTACGTAAGCCCCAAATGGCTGCGGCGCAGGCAAAATCTGCTTCTGCAAAAGCGCGTTTAGAGCAAGCAAAATTAGACCTTGAACGCACTCATTTACGAGCACCCTATGCAGGTCGTGTATTAAAACGCAATGTAGATCGGGGACAAGTTATTACCGCCAATACGCCGGTGGCGGACATATATGCGGTGGATTACTTGGAGGTACGACTNCCATTGAGTGGCCGGCAACGAGAGTATGTTTTTATTCCNGAACAATATCGCTATCAAAGGGCATCCCTCGAACCNGCAGCGGATAAATNAGAAACTGCGGTTAAGCTGCAAGCCCATGTCGGCCGTAACAGTTATTTGTGGTCGGGTACGATTACCCGCGCCGAGGGGGCCTTGGATGCCACAAGTCGACAATTAAATGTAATAGTGCAGGTGGATGACCCTTACGATCTAAGGCAAGACCATGCACCACCCTTAAAAATTGGGCAGTTTGTAGAGGCCACTATTGCGGGTGAGTTACTGCAGGATGTGTTTGTTTTGCCTCACGGGGCAGTCAATGAGGATAGTTATGTTTTCGTGGTCGAGAACGGTCACTTGCTAAAAAAACAGGTGGAAGTTATTTGGTCTGATGATGATAGAGCCGTGGTTTCTAAAGATCTCAAATCGCTTACGGTGGGGGATCTACTGGTCACTAGTCCCATCGGAAATGCAACCACCGGCACTCCTGTGACTATTAGTGTAGTGCCAATATATGAAGCTAATCAGAAAAAAACGATAGATAAAGAAACGATAGATAAAAAAGGGATAGATTAAAGTAATGAACGGGTTGATTGAGTGGTTTGTTAAAAACCCTGTCGCTGCAAATTTGTTGATGTTGCTCATCTTGGGCTCGGGATTATTTTCAGTCACTAATCTCGTTCCTTTGGAGGTTTTCCCGGATTTCGCCATCAATAGTGTCAATATAAAAATGGCGCATCGTGCTGCATCTCCAGAACGGATAGAAGAGGGAATCTCAATTCCCATTGAGGAAGCAATCTATGATCTTGAAGGCATTGATAAACTCAATTCACGTTCCAGTGAAGGTTTCGCTTTGGTGTGGGCGGAGATAGACAGTGCCTATGACCGACGTGAGTTGCTTAATGATATTAAAAACAGGGTAGATGCGGTAAATAAGCTCCCGCAAGATGCAGACCGACCGAAGGTGACTTTGTCTGAGCATCGTCGAGAAGTTATCAGCGTAGTAGTGTCCGGCGATTTGACTGAAAAACAGATGCGCCAATTTGGTGAGACAGTAAGAGATAATATCAATCGGTTGCCGGGTGTCACTCAGGTGCAGTTGGATTCCGTTCGCCCTTACGAAGTGAGTATAGAGGTGTCAGAGCGAGTTTTGCGAGAATATCATCTTAGCTTGGAGGATATTGCCAGGGCAATAGATAAAGGTTCAGTCGATTTATCCGCAGGTAATATTCGCACCAAAAATACAGAAATTCTAGTGCGAACTAAAGGTCAGGCTTATCAAAAATCTGATTTTGAAAATATAGTGATATTGACCCAGCCTAATGGAACCCGTCTGACCCTCAGGGATTTAGGTAAAGTCGTGGATGGCTTTGAAGAGAATCAGGTGACGGTTCGTTACAATAATAAGGCTGCCGTGCTCATAGAGGTTTATCGCGTGGGTGATCAAAGCGCGATTGAAGTAGCTGGCGCGGTGAAAGACTACGTGGAGAAAATGCAAGATAAGATACCCCCTGGTGTAAAAATAGAAACATGGCGAGATCGATCAAAGGTGGTAAAGGCACGGCTGAAAACGCTGACCCGCAGTGCAGTTCAAGGAGGAATCTTAGTTTTTTTGCTGCTGGCGCTATTTTTACGCCCTATTGTTGCAGTTTGGGTGTGTGTTGGGATTCCCATCAGTTTTATGGGAGGTTTGGCTATGATGCCGGTGATGGGTGTTACTTTAAACCTCATTAGTCTGTTTGCTTTTATATTAGTGCTAGGGATCGTCGTTGATGATGCTATTGTCACTGGCGAAAACATCTATGCCCACTTCCAAAAGGAAGGCCACGCAGAAGTAGCGGTGGTTAAAGGGACTCAAGAAGTGTGGGTGCCTGTTACGTTTGGAGTATTAACCACCGTAGCTGCCTTTTTACCCTTGGCATTTATAGAGGGGGTTCGGGGAGCTATATTTCTACAGCTACCCCTCATTGTTATTCCAGTCTTATTATTTTCTTTGGTGGAATCCAAGTTAATATTACCAGCACATTTACGTCATTTGAAGAAGCTGCCGGAGAGAACGACTCAGCGGTTTAGTTTTACTGGTTTTCAACAGAAAGTAGCCAATGGACTGGAATCCGGTATCAAACGATATTATCAGCCGCTATTGGAAAAGGCGTTGTCCTATCGTTACGCTACTCTTGCTTTATTCTTGGGGGTCTCAATGATCGTCCTGGCAGTGATATTGAGTGGTTGGTCTAGATTTATTTTTTTTCCAAGAGTGCAAAGTGAGACTGCTCGAGTCTCGTTGACCATGCCGGTGGGAACAGATTTTAATATTACCGATAAAACGATACAGAAAATGATGACAGTGGCGCAAGCCATGCAAGGGAAATATATTGACGAAGATGGCAACTCGGTTATTAAAAATATATTATCCATCACTGGGCATGGGGGAGGGAGCAGCGGAGGGCAGACAAATAAAGGCCGAGTCATGTTTGAAATCGTTGCACCAGAGGAACGGACAGTGGATGTTACCAGTACCCAGCTGGTGAACGAGTGGCGGAAAAGGGTGGGTGCCGTTGCGGGGGCAGAGACGGTTAATTATAGGTCTGAATTTGGCCGGGGAAGTGACCCTATTGATATTCAATTACGCGGTCAAGATTTTGAACATCTTCAACAATTGGCTGATGAGATAAAACAAGAGCTCGCATTATTTCCCTCTGTGTTTGATATCGCGGACACTTTTTCAGACGGAAAAAAGGAGCTGCAGCTGGAGTTGAAACCTGAAGCAGAATTTCATGGCTTGACCTTGTTCGACATTATCACTCAAGTAAGGCAGGCAAACTTTGGGCTGGAAGTGCAACGCATTCAACGTGGACGGGAAGATATCAGGGTGATGTTACGATATCCTCAGGAGGAAAGAGCCTCGCGCAATCAGCTAGAAACAATGTTAATACGCACCTCAGGCGGAGCTGAAGTACCGTTACATGAAGTCACGGCGATAAAACATGCCAGAGGTCCTTCCATTATTAGACGAATTGATCGCTCCCGAACCGTTAACGTGACAGCAGATGTTAACAAAGAAACTGCTAACATGGAGGCGATAAAAAAAGCAATGCAAGAGAAGGTGGAAGAGTTACTTGTACAGTATCCTAATATCGAATACAGCTTAGAGGGTGAGGTGAGAGAGCAGCGCGAGTCGTTTCAGAGTTTAACCTGGGGCTTTATAGCTGTTCTGTTTATTATGTATGGATTGTTGGCGATACCCTTTGGCTCCTATAGTCAGCCTATTATTATTATGTCGATTATACCCTTTGGCGCTGCTGGGGCCGTCATCGGCCATTGGATTATGGGGATGGATTTAACCATCATGAGCATGATGGGCATGCTTGCGCTCACTGGGGTTGTTGTTAATGACAGTCTAGTGCTGGTGGATTTTATCAATAAACAACTTATAGCCGGTCATCTTTTAGTTGATGCGATTCGTATAGCGGGTGTTGCGCGATTTAGACCTGTCCTATTAACATCACTCACGACTTTTGTTGGATTGATGCCGCTTATATTTGAAGAAAGTACTCAAGCTCAGTTTCTTATCCCTATGGCGGTGTCGCTAGGGTTTGGCGTGATGATAGCTACTGGTGTTACGTTGATATTAGTGCCAGTGAATTATTTAATTTTGGAAGATATTAAACGTGGTGTAAGGAAAGGGGTTGGACTTATTTGGCCGGTGTAAAATCAAATTATCTGTAAATTGATTGGAATAAAGTAGTGTCCGACATAGTGAGGTTTGTGCAAATTGAAATCTGTATATGGCCTACCTATACTCTAAAGATTGTAATACAAAACAAGTTGGATTTAATAATAATGATGTCAAGGCAATATCGCCTTGGATAAAAGTCGTATTAATCTTACTAACGGACGAACCTAAATAGCGATCATGTTATTACGCCTGACTTTATTCGTACTCATTATTGCTTTCAGCCCCTTTTCACTTGCAGTGGATTACGCCTTTTCGGGTTTTCTATCCTTAAGCGCGGGGTTAATTGATGATGAGGGCTATACACTAGCAGGTCTTGACGATGAAATTTCCTTTGATAATGATACGATCTTAGGAGGACAAATTAGTGGCCAATTTAGCGATAGGTTTAGTGCCACAGGCCAGGTTGTTGCAAGAGGCTACTCCTTAGATGACAGTGACAATTACCACCCCTCCATTGAATGGCTCTACTTCACTTACGACGTAACGCCCGAGTTAAGAGTCCGTGGGGGTCGAATGTCGACTCCTTACCACAACGTCTCCGAATACATAGAGGTGGGAGCGGTGTATCCATGGGTACGCCCACCCTTTGAAGTGTATGACCCGAATGCAGCACCAGTTAAAAATTTTAATGGCTTCGATGTCGTACTAAGATCAAATTGGAAAGACTGGTTTATCATTTCGGAATTTGTGCTGGGCCAAGAAGAAAATAGTACTGACCATTACATTATTGACATTGACCGTATTGTCGGATTGAACTTCCACTTCACAAGAAATTATTTTTCATTTCGTATTGCCTATCTTGTATCGGAAGTAAGTCTTGATGTGTTCGTTATCCGAGACAGCATAGCTCCGCTACGGGCCATTCAGAATAATAATACCATCGACACCTTGGTCGAAATAATCGAATCAAAGAATGTGGATTATATATACAAGTCCATTGGCTTCACTTGGGATAATGACACCTGGTTTGTGTATTCAGAATATAATCAGCCCACTTCAGGACTAGGTTTTACTCCTCAAGGTGAGGGAATGTACGTTACAGTAGGCTATCATATTGGAAAATTTAGTCCGTTCATTACTAGAGCAGACTTTAGATTGTTGCTAGGGAGTAAGTTAAAAGATTTTGTTAATAATGAATTGATCGGTTTAGAGGTTATCGGCGATCCAATTCTTGCAGCAATAGAGGACAATAAAAGGTACCAACGCAGTATTTCCTTGGGAGTGCGATATGATTTGTCAGGTTCAATCTCCGTAAAATTTGAAGCGCTAAGAGCAACGCCGCAAAACGACTCGATCGGACTTTTTACACCAAAAGAGAGTAGCGTTACCTCAGCGCCACAAATCAATGCCTTCAGCATTGTGCTGGATGTAGTGTTTTGATATGAGATTATATATTATTAAAACACTCAGCCCATTTATCCTTTCGCTCTCCATTACTTTGTTCGTGGCCCTCCCGAAACTTGGTTACTGTGATATAGCGGTTATCGTAAATTCAGAAAATCCAGTCACCCTGTTAAGTAAAGAAGAAGTGAGGAATATTTTTCTTGGAAGAATGACGCGGTTTCCCAGAACGGACCTTGCAGTATCCCTTGTTGAAATTAGAGGAAACAGCGCTCAAAAGGAAAGGTTTTATAAAATAGTGGTGAACAAATCAATAACTAAGGTAAATCGTTATTGGGCCCGATACCTCTTTACCGGCAAAATGACGCCACCAAAAAAACTAGCTAATAGTAAACAGGTAATTAACGAATTAATAAAGAATCCTTCAGGTGTGAGCTACATCGACAGCAGTGAGTTATCTCCTTTAGTCAAAGTAGTCCTAGTCATTCCAGAATAAAAAGCAGATTACTATAATCCGCTTTTTATTATTCTCCATAAGCTGAAGATGAACGCCTAAATATCGGAAAATGCTAAATAAACACTACATATTAGGATAATTGGGTCCACCATTGCCTTCAGGACATACCCAAGTAATGTTTTGCGCAGGATCTTTAATGTCGCAGGTTTTGCAGTGGACGCAGTTTTGCGAGTTTATTTGAAATTCCTTATTTCCACTTTCATCTTCTACTATTTCGTAGACACCTGCCGGGCAGTAGCGTTGTGCTGGTTCGTCAAAATCAGTCAAATTTTGATTAAGCGGAATGCTCGGGTCAGTTAACTTAAGATGAACTGGCTGATCTTCTTCATGATTGGTGTTGGATAGGAAGATTGAATCCAGCTTGCTGAACGTAATTTTTCCATCGGGCTTAGGATAATCAATAGTCTTGGCAGCGCTAGCCTTGATTAAGGTAGCATGATCCGGTATTGGATCATTCATAGTAAAGGGCAGTTTGCCGTTGAGGATGTTGATATCAACAAAGGCGAAGGCTCCACCCAAAATGTTGCCAAACTTATGCATGGCCGGACCAAAGTTACGTTGTTGGTGTAGTTCTTCATGGGCCCAAGATTGTTCAAAGGCAGTGGTGTATTCCGTGAGTTCATCATGGCTACGATCCCCGGCCATAGCCTTGGCGACTATTTCAGCCGCAATCATGCCTGATTTCATAGCGGTGTGAGTGCCTTTAATCTTCGCGAAGTTTAGAGTTCCCGCGTCACAACCTACGATTAAACCACCAGGAAAGGTCATTTTTGGTAGTGATTGGAGGCCACCTTTAGCAATGGCTCTGGCACCGTAACAAATGCGTTTCCCGCCTTCTAAGAATTTCTTGATTTCAGGGTTAAGCTTAAATCGCTGCATTTCATCAAAGGGGCTGACATGGGGGTTGGTGTAGCCCAAGTCGGTGATGAGGCCCAGTGTCACTTGATTGTTGTCCAGGTGATAAAGGAAACCGCCGCCTTTACTGTTACTTTCATCGAGGGGCCATCCTGCTGAGTGAACGACTAATCCTTCTTGGTGTTTTTCGGGATCTATTTCCCAAAGCTCTTTAATGCCTATGCCATAATGTTGCGGGTCTTTGCCTTCACGGAGGTTGAATTTATCCATCAACTCTTTGCCAAGGTTACCTCGGCAGCCTTCGGCGAATATGGTGTACTTGGCGTGTAGTTCCATGCCGGGCATATAGCCGTCTTTTTCTTCGCCTTTTTCGTTAATGCCGAAATCGCCCGTTGCAATGCCTTTTACGCTACCCTCTTCGTTGTAGAGTACCTCGGTGGCGGCAAAACCGGGGAAAATTTCAATGCCTAAGCCTTCCGCTTGTTCCGCTAACCAGCGACACACATTGCCCAGGCTGACGATATAATTGCCTTCATTGTGCATGGTTTTAGGTACAAAGATATTAGGTACTTTTATGGCGGATTCTTGGGAACGGAAAACGAAGACATCATCGCCCTTAACAGGAACGTTTAGTGGCGCTCCTTTTTCTTTCCAGTCGGGGAAAAGTTCGGCTAAAGCGGTGGGCTCTAACACCGCACCCGATAATATATGAGCGCCCACTTCAGAGCCTTTTTCTACTAGTACTACACTGATTTCTTGTTCAGTTTCTTGGGCAATTTGCCCTAATCGGCATGCCATTGCCAAACCTGATGGACCACCACCAACGATGACGACGTCGACTTCCATTGATTCACGTTCCATAGATCTAGCCTCCAAGAGTATTGATTTTAAAAGAATGTACGGTTTTTAAAAGAATGTACTATTTTTAAGAGTATGTACTGCAAGGCAAACACCTAAGCCAAGCCGCGCGTATTATAGGGAAGTCGCCAGCTAAAGGCCAATAAAAGCAGATTGAAACGAGGTGTACAAAATCACTAAGCCCTGATTTTTCATCGGTATTTTTCATGAGGTAAGTGGCAATTTAGGCGATCGAATGAGTTTTATTCTAAGACCAATGAGTCAGTTACTAATGAGGCACATGATAATAGTTCTGCCGGATATATTTTTTTTTGTAAACAAGGGCACTGCGGTCTGGTTTAAAAATGACCGGCAATCAAGTGTTTACTCCTCTTATAGAAAATCACTAGTTGTTTGTGTGTTCGATAAGCTATTGACCTGTTACCCAATACACTGCAATATACCGGCTCAATTTTGCGGGTGCTCTAGAAAATCGGGTGTTAATTTATCCGTATTTTAAGTCTAAGTCAGATACGAAAGCAGCCGTCGTAATATTCACTAAATAATATAAAAGCCGAGGATTCCATGAAGGTTCTTGTTGCTGTCAAACGAGTTGTCGATGCTAACGTTAAAGTTCGCGTAAATGCGGACAACACGGGCATTGATTTAAATAACGTTAAGATGGCCATGAACCCTTTTGATGAGATCGCTGTTGAAGAAGCAGTGCGTCTTAAAGAAAAAGGGGTGGCTACTGAGATTGTTGTAATCTCGATGGGTAAGAAAGACTGTCAAGAGCAAATCCGCACTGCCTTAGCGTTGGGCGCGGATCGAGGTATCTTGGTGGAGACTGACGAAGAGTTACAACCTCTAGCGATAGCCAAGCTGCTAAAGGCAGTTGTTGACGAAGAAAAACCTGAAATTATTATTTTTGGCAAACAAGCCATCGATAATGATAACAGTCAAACTGGCCAAATGTTGGCTGCTCTTTGTGGCTATTCTCAAGCTGCCTTTGCGTCTGAAATCATTATTGAAGACGGTAAAGCGACAGTGACACGTGAAGTGGATGGCGGTTTGCAAACGCTTGCCTTGAATCTTCCGTTAGTAGTGACCACTGATTTGCGATTGAACGAACCACGTTATGCCTCGCTACCTAATATAATGAAGGCCAAGAAAAAACCTGTAGGTGTTAAAACTCCAGCAGACCTTGGTGTAGACGCAGCGCCTCGATTGAAGACCGTAAAAGTAGAGCCACCCGCAGAGCGAAAAGCGGGTGTGAAGGTCGAAACTGTTGAGGAATTGGTAGACAAACTGAAAAACGAAGCGAAGGTTATATCATGAGCGTTTTAGTTTATGCAGAACACGATAATGTGACTTTAAAGGGTGCTACTTTGTGCACAGTGGCTGCAGCAAAAGAAATCGGCGGAGACGTTGTTGTTCTTGTGGCTGGCAGTGGATGTGCAGCAGTAGGTGAAGCAGCGGCTAAAGTTGAAGGCGTGTCTAAAGTATTGGTTGCAGACAATGCAGCCTATGAGTATCAATTGGCAGAAAACATTGCCGATTTGGTTGTTGAAATTGGGAAAGACTACAGCCACATTTTGGCCGCAGCCACAACCACAGGTAAAAACTTCTTACCTAGAGTGGCAGCGTTATTAGATGTAGCTCAGATTTCTGAAATTATTACAGTGGTAAATGAGAATACTTTCCAACGACCCATCTATGCGGGCAACGCAATAGCCACGATTGAAAGCAGCGATGCAATAAAAGTGATCTCTGTTCGTGCCACTGGGTTTGACGGTGTTCCTGCCGAGGGCGGATCTGCTTCAGTTGAGGCAGTGGACCTTGCTAAAGACGCTGGATTATCCAGCTTCATTAGTGCCGAGATCGCGAAGTCTGATCGCCCTGAATTGACCGCTGCTAGCATCATTATTTCAGGTGGTCGCGGTATGCAAAATGGCGATAACTTCAAGATTCTTGAAGCGGTTGCTGATAAATTGGGTGCTGCCATGGGGGCCTCTCGCGCGGCTGTCGACGCAGGTTTTGTACCCAATGACATGCAAGTGGGACAGACCGGTAAGATTGTTGCTCCTGATCTTTATATTGCTGTGGGTATCTCTGGAGCGATCCAGCATCTTGCGGGCATGAAAGACAGTAAAGTTATTGTTGCTATTAATAAAGACGAAGAAGCGCCTATCTTTCAGGTAGCGGATTATGGCTTAGTAGCTGATCTATTTGTGGCTGTTCCTGAATTGGAAAAGTTGCTTTGAGTCTGTAAATATTGAAAGTGGTAGACTGCTCAAGTCTCCTCGAGTGATATTGGAAAATGCCTGCACATTGTGTAGGCATTTTTAGTTTGTGTAATGAAAAAATCTGATTTGATTCCTAAGAGCCCATCTCTAACTATAATGAATCGAGTTTATTGATATTAAATCGATATGAGTACGCATTCGCTATGGTTATTCAGTGGCTATGGGCATATTCAGTGGGCACAGGGTGAGTTTTACTATTCTGCTTAGTCTTGACCATTGAAATTCAAATAACTGTAAGAATCCTATCGGGGATGCGACTTATGAAGATAGATGATATAACACAAGGGTCTATTATCTCAGGGTTCGTTATCTCAAGGTTAATTATTTAAGGAGATGCAATGCACGCCACCTTCCCTCTGTTGAAAAACTCGGATTTCCCCGCTTTAAGTCGCGACCGTCTGGAGACCTTACAGGTTAATCTTGGATATCGCTGCAACCTGCGTTGTCTGCATTGCCATGTTAATGCAAGCCCCGATCGTACAGAGATGATGGACGAGGAAAATCTAGCATTGATTTCCAAAGTACTAGCCGCACGAGGGATAACTCATCTAGATCTTACTGGTGGTGCTCCCGAATTGCATGAAGGCTTTCGGAAATTAGTAGCGCAGGCAAGTGCTCAGGGAGTAAAGGTGACAGACCGCTGTAACTTGACCGTATTGTTTGAACCGGGGCAAGAAACATTGGCAGAATTTCTTACGGAACATTCCGTGGATATTGTTGCCTCTTTACCTTGTTACTCCATTGAAAACGTAGATCAGCAGCGCGGGGAAGGCGTCTTCGATAAGAGCATCGCTGCGTTGCAAAAACTAAATCGATTAGGCTATGCGAAGGAGGGTACCGGCTTGACTCTGAATTTGGTCTATAACCCTCAAGGCCCAACTCTTCCCCCTGATCAAGTGGCGTTAGAGGCGGATTATAAAAGAGTGTTAAAAGAGGAGTTCGATATTGAATTCAACGAACTCTTTGCCATTACCAATATGCCAATCAAACGGTTTGGTTCAACCTTGATTTCGAAAGGACAATTTGAAGAGTATATGGAGCTGCTGATCAATAGTTTTTCGCCAGGTAATTTGGATGGCGTAATGTGTCGTAGTTTGGTCAGTGTAGATTGGCTAGGCTACTTGTACGACTGTGATTTCAATCAGCAACTGGAAATGCAGCTTGCGGGAGAGGGTAAACCGCATCTTCGAGATTTATTGGATGGGGATATCGCAGATCGTCCAATACGAGTGGCTGACCATTNTTATGGTTGCACCGCCGGGCAGGGCAGTAGCTGTGGGGGTGCCTTGTAGGCGTAATTGAGTAATGAAGAAACTGATAATTCTTGTTGTAGCTGCGGCATTTGTGGTGGCATTTTTTATTTTTGATTTGCATCATTTATTAACATTTGAAGGCCTAAAAGCTAGTCAGGCTCAATTTGAGCAAGTTCGATCCGAGTCCCCGTTTATTCTCGCGTTCGGTTTTTTAGGGTTTTATATTCTGGTCACTGCTTTGTCTCTTCCTGGTGCGACGATTATGACCTTAGCGGCCGGCGCGCTATTCGGTTTTATGTGGGGAACGATCATCGTGTCCTTTGCCTCTACTATGGGGGCCACCTTGGCTTTTTTGGTGTCTCGGTATCTATTGCGAGATATGATACAAAACAAGTTTGGTGATCGACTGCAGGCGATTAATAGTGGTTTCGAGAGAGAAGGGGCTTTTTATCTTTTTACCTTAAGGTTGGTGCCGCTTTTTCCCTTTTTTGTCATTAACCTTTTAATGGGGTTGACTACCATTCGGACCTGGACTTTCTATTGGATAAGTCAAGTAGGTATGTTTGCAGCCACCATGGTTTACGTGAATGCCGGTACTCAGTTAGCCCAGCTAGAAAGCGTGTCCGGCATTTTATCACCCACGTTGCTTGCTTCTTTTGCTCTGCTAGGTGTATTTCCCTTAATGATAAAGCGAGTTTTAGATGGGATCAAAAAACGCAGAGTATATGCCAAATGGGATAAACCAAAGCGCTTCGATTGTAACTTAATAGTCATTGGTGGTGGCGCAGCGGGTTTGGTCAGTGCCTACATAGCTGCAGCAGTGAAGGCCAAAGTCACTTTAATCGAAAGTCATAAAATGGGAGGCGATTGCTTAAACTACGGTTGTGTCCCCAGTAAGGCCCTGATCAAAAGTGCAAAGTTAGCGCAGCAGTTAAGACAAGCAGACAAGTATGGGTTGGAGCCCGCAGAGCCGGCTTTCAGCTTTCGTAAGGTGATGGCGCGGGTGCATGCGGTGATTGCTGCCGTCGAGCCTCATGATAGCGTCGAGCGCTATACGGAGTTAGGTGTTGATGTAGTGGAGGGCTACGCGAAGGTAATAGATCCTTGGACCGTGGAGATCAAATTAAACGACGGAGGTACCCAGCGGTTAACTGCGCGATCGATTGTTAATGCCGCTGGTGCGAGGCCTTTTGTTCCGCCCCTACCCGGAATCGAAGAGGTGGGCTACCTTACTAGTGATACCTTGTGGGATGAACTTGCCAAACAGGATGCAGCGCCCAAGCGATTGGTGGTGTTGGGTGGCGGACCCATTGGTTGCGAGCTGGCGCAATGTTTTGCCCGTTTAGGCTCCGCAGTTTCGCAGATTGAAGTGCTGCCGCGTATTATGATACGCGAAGATGAAGAGGTGTCCGCGTTTGTAAAGAGCGCGCTTGAAGCGGATGGTGTCCAGGTGTTGGCAAGCCACAAAGCGCTGCGTTGTGAGCAAGAGGGTGAACATAAATATATCGTGGTTGAGCACGAGGGCAATGAGCATCGAATTGAATTTGATGCGCTGATCTGTGCTGTGGGTCGTGTGGCTCGGTTACAAGGTTATGGGTTAGAAGAGCTAGGTGTTCCCACTGAGCGCACAGTGGTGACTAATGATTATCTGGAAACGCTTTATCCCAATATTTATGCTGCCGGGGATGTGGCTGGACCTTATCAGTTTACGCATACCGCTTCCCATCAAGCTTGGTATGCATCGGTAAATGCGCTGTTTGGTGATGTTAAAAAATTCAAAGCGGATTATTCTGTCATTCCTTGGACTACGTTTGTTGATCCTGAAGTGGCAAGAGTGGGCCTTAATGAGCAAGAGGCAAAAGAGCAGGGTATTGAGTATGAGAGCACCCGCTATGGAATTGATGATCTTGATCGAGCGATAGCCGATAGCACCGCTCAAGGTTTTGTGAAAGTGCTCACGGTGCCGGGCAAGGACAAAATATTGGGCGTTACTATTGTCGGTGCTCATGCTGGTGATTTACTGGCGGAATTTGTGCTAGCGATGAAGCACGGTCTTGGGTTAAACAAAATTCTTGGTACTATTCATACCTATCCGACCTTAGCTGAAGCCAACAAGTATGCCGCAGGAGAATGGAAACGAGCACATGCCCCCGAGAAATTGTTGTTTTGGGCTGAGCGTTATCATGCTTGGCGCAGAGGATAACTTATGTTGAAGGATGGTTACCCTTGGGTGTTATGGTGGGTCTTGTTACTCTGTTTCAGTTCCTTAAATGCCGGTGCGGAAGAGTTCGATCACAGTTCATGGAACGAACTGTTAGGAAAACACGTTGTTGTGTTGCGAGGTGGACAGGCAACAGAAGTTAACTACAGCCAATTTTCCTTAGATCGAAAGAATTTGAAATCATACCTTAAGCGCCTTTCCCAAGTCAGTCGACTTCAATTTGATGCATGGGATAAGGATGATCAACTTGCTTTATTGATTAATGCTTACAACGCTTGGACCGTTGAGCTAATACTAAAAAATTATCCAGACCTAGAATCCATCAAAGATCTGGGCTCTTTTTTTCGATCACCTTGGGCAAAAAGTTTCATCCCGCTATTGGGTGAGGAGCGTTCCTTGGATGATATTGAGCATCGGTTGATACGCGGTTCAGACCGTTACAATGATCCTCGTATTCATTTTGCGTTGAACTGTGCCAGTGTTGGCTGCCCGGCATTAAAAGCTGAGGCCTACCGTGCTAGTACCCTCGATGAGCAGCTTGANCANGCGNTGCAATTNTTTTTAATGGATCGTAGTCGCAACCGACTANCAGGCGGCCGCCTGGAAGTATCNAGTATTTTCAAATGGTATAGNGATGATTTTGCCATGGGGTGGCGCGATGCTCATTCGCTGCGACAGTTTTTGGCACTATGNGCGNCGGCATTAGGACTGGATAAAAGCGCTACCACAAAGCTGTTGGCGGGTGATCTGAAGATTAAATTTTTGGGTTACGATTGGCGACTGAACATAACGATTGATCCCTAGTAGCGAGAACTAACAGCGTCAATTGTGTTGATGGACCCCAACTCATCGTGGATGGTTGAGGACCGCTTTTCTTTAACAGGGCGCTTTAACAGGCTAGTCTTTTAAGGTTTTACCTAACGGAATTTATTGCCAATTTTGATCGAGGTGGCCATTATTTTTTGATAGCTTGTGGGTAGAAACCGCTGGAAAAGGTCGATGACTTTAGCATCAGGCCCCACTAGTACCCGACGTTTATTGCGTTTTAAACCTTTGATAATAGCTTTGGCTGCGCCGTCCGACGTGGTGACAGCGATTTTCTCGAAGTCTGCGGCCATCGCGTCTTTGTCGATTTTCATAATGTCTGTATCAGTCACTCGAGCACTCTTAGCGATATTAGTTTTAATGCCTCCAGGANGAATGGTGGTGCAGCTAATATTGCTGCCACTGATTTCAAGTTCTTGCCGTAAGGCTTCAGTGAATCCTCTAACACCAAATTTTGTGGCGTTGTACGCTGACTGGGTGGGCACGCTAATGATTCCGAAAACACTAGAAATATTGATAACATGACCTTCATCAGCCTGTTTTAGATAAGGGATGAACGCTTTCGTACCGTAAACAACGCCCCAAAAATTAATTCCCATTATCCATTCAAAATCGTCATAGGCCATGTCTTCCACTGTTGCGCTTAGCGCGACACCAGCGTTATTGATGATTATATTAACACTGCCATGATCCTTATTAACTTGAGCAGCCCAGGCTTCCATAGCGCCTCGGTCTGCTACATCTAAAGTCTGTGATGTGACTTTTACACCAAAGGCTTCTGCTTGTTTAGCCGTCTCTTTTAAGCCCACGGTATTGATATCTGTTATGGCTATATGACAGCCCTCTTTTGCTAAGTTTATGGCTAATGCCTGACCTATTCCAGANGCGGCGCCAGTGATAGCGGCAANTTTATTTGNTAAGTTTTTCATNTTATTCCTTTGACCTAACTATTGTTTGATTTTGTAAACGTTAGGTGTTTTTTTGTATAATTATAAGAGGGTGAAGCAGTTTGGGTAGACGAGATTCTACCTTGTTAAGGGTATTTTTTCCTCTATCTCNCTGAGGTTTACAGGGTGAAGTGGCTAATTAGCACATTAGTGATTAAGGCTGGGANGTATTAATGGCTATTACCCGNATTTGATNAATAATCAAGCTACACTTAATGCGTTAACCAGAGACTAGTAGGCTTGCGATATATTTATTCCGCGTGACTTTTATAACGCTGCACCAGAGTACAAATAGACGGGGTATCCCTTTAGCTCCACCGTCCACTACATGTTGTGTTTAGCTCCGCGTAATTTCCTGATAAGTCACCGGTGGTGTTCTCACCGCTTGTTCAAGCAATCGGAAAAACAACAATCCTCGCGATCGAGAAGTACGTCGGTTAAAGCGAAACATGTACTCGTCCAGGTAACTATCAAGTTGTTCCGGTCTTACCGATCCTTGATGAGTACCCATAAGCCACCGCTTTAGCAATGAAGCGATTCTGTGAACTCCTGCCAAAGTCACATGCGCAGGATTCTCTGCGCCAAGCTGTACGACTTTATTGCGCTTGTAGCCATGATTATGTATCGAGCCGTAAGCGGGTGAGCCATCCGTTTGAACTATGCTTCCAGGCTCAATGGAATCACATATGAACTGCTCTAAACTGCTTTTAGAGGCATTTTCGATTCGCCGTAATCGTATGCGCCCGAATCCTTTGGGTTCCTGTAATTCGACGGCGATTGCAACAATGGATTTCTTACTATCTGGATGGGGAGCTCGAGTTTTGCGCTCATCGCGACCGCCCACATAGGTTTCATCAACTTCCACAATACCGGAGAGCTTATTTCGCTCTGGATGGACCATAGCTCTCCTCAGACGGTGCAGCATCATCCAGGCTGTTTCGTAGCTCCCTAACCCCAATATCCCTTGCAATCCAAGAGCGCTTACGCCGTTTTTCTGGCTAGTGATGTACCATGCTGCTGCAAACCAGCTGCTAAGAGGTGTGCGAGTCTTTTCGAAGATGGTACCAGCGGTTACTGAGCTTTGATGTCGACACAACCGGCACATGATTCTTCCACGACTCAATCTAAATGGTTCTCCTATCGCATCACAGCGAGGACAATTGAATCCATCGGGCCAGCGCAATTTTTCAAGATATTCAAGGCACGACGAGTCGTCGTGAAACCACGCTACAAACTGGTTCCATGTGCCAGGGTAATCTCGCCCCGATCTTAAGTTCTTCGAAGGCCTGTTCATCACTACATATTGACATAGGTGGAGCTAAAGGGATACCCCGTATTTTTATCCAATAGCTTTACTTGGGAGCGAGCGGCTTGTGAATATTTAAAATTGTATAAGCGATTATTAGCTTGATGTGAGGAGGTAATTTTTCTGGAATAAATTTTAGTTAACCAGATGAGCTGCTAATTAAAGGATGGAGTTGCTTAGATTAGGTTGTGTTAGATTTTTTTGTTAGACTAACACGATGGATATCAGTCATATTATTTCACCATTGAATGAACCACAACGACAGGCCGTCACTTCCGAGGCTGATCGGTTGTTGGTGCTTGCGGGTGCAGGCAGTGGCAAGACTAGGGTGTTGGTACATCGTATTGCCTGGTTAATCCAGGCTGAAAACCATTCACCCTTCGGGCTTCTAGCGGTGACATTTACCAATAAGGCTGCCGCGGAAATGCGTCACCGAATCGAGGACTTGTTGAACATTCCAGTTTCTGGAATGTGGGTGGGTACTTTTCATGGCTTAGCGCATCGTTTGTTAAGAAGCCATTGGCAAGATGCCCGGTTACCCCAAAATTTTCAGATTTTAGATTCTGACGACCAATTGCGTCTAATTAAACGCATAATGAAAGAGCAAGGCATTGACGATGCCCGTATACCACCGAAACAAGTACAGTGGTATATCAATCACTGTAAGGATGAAGGGCGCAGGGCCGATCATATTGAAGAATTCGATATGATCGCCAAGTGGCAATTGGAGATTTATCACTCCTATGAAGCCATTTGTCAACGTGGCGGGATGGTAGATTTTGCTGAATTGCTGCTGAGGGCTCATGAGTTATGGCTCCATAACCCGCGACTACTAACCCACTACCAAGAACGATTTCGACATATCTTGGTAGATGAATTTCAAGACACAAATACCATACAAAATGCCTGGTTGCAGTTATTAACTAGCGGTAATAACAATAAAATTACGATAGTGGGTGACGATGATCAATCTATTTACGGTTGGCGTGGTGCTCGGATTGAACATATACAGGAGTTTGATCGCGAATTTCCTAATGCAGAGATTATTCGGTTGGAGCAAAACTACCGTTC
>JAESQG010000158.1 GCA_016765265.1 Pseudomonadales bacterium
CTGTCTGTTAGATCTTCTCTATTCAGATATCCAACTCCAACTCCCTCACCAGCAATACAGAGTTCTCCTACAACACCCACGGGTACTTGCTGTTGATTGCGATCAAGCACTGTTAGCTGTGTATTGTTGATAGCTTTGCCAATAGGGATCACGAGGTTGTTATTCTCTAATTCATGTTGCCCTAACCAATGAAAGGCAACTACGTCGCTACACTCTGTGGGGCCATAACTATTCATTACTTTGCAATGGTAGTTGGTTGAAGATACCATGACGCCAATCTGAGGTACTGAATCGGTTCACCGCCCAGAACTACAGTGCGTAAAGAGGATAACTGATGATGATTTTCAGTTTCTGCTATCAGCGGATGAAACAAACTAGGAGCACAATTAATAAGGTTAATATCATGCTTGTTAATTTCTTGCCTAACCGCATGAGGCTCATAATGTGCCATTTCAGGAATCACAAGAGTGCCTCCCCTAAGTAGCAAGGCAAACAGATTTTTCTGCGTTAGATCAAAGCCAAAAGCACTGACCAACAAACAACGATCTTGGATATCAAGATCCAACTCGCGGCCATACCAATACTGCAGATTATTGACTCCACGATGTGTCACACCCACACCTTTCGGCTCACCAGTAGAACCAGAAGTATAAATCACATAGATCAAATCAGTGGACTGTATCTTTTGTCTCGGGTTTTCGCTTGAACAAAAATCTATTTGAAGCCCTGCTGTGTCTATACAAAGAACACTATCTATACCGAGAAATTCCTCAATACAAAGTGCCTCTCCTATTCGATCCTCATCCCCGGTTGCAAGCAGTACATCTATAATTCCTTGATGAGAGATCATCAAGGAAATTTGAGCATCGTTGATCATATACCTTATTCGCTGTTTGGGCAGAGCACAGTCAATGGGAACATAAGCCCCCCCAATTTTCACTATCGCCAAAACTGAAATAAGTAAATCAGCCCCTCTATCTGCAGTGGAATAATCCAAACAGATAGCCACCTTATTTCCGGTTTTTATGCCTTGATCCACAAGGTAATGGCTTAATTTATTAACTTTTTCATTCAGTGCTTTATAGGTGAAGCGACGATCACCACAAATTAGCGCAATAGCCTCGGGCGTTTTTAACACTTGCGCTTCAAACCCATCAACAAGCGTGCCCTCCCCGTAGGGAGCGTTTATTATGCTACCTACTTGTTCTATGATCTCATTTTCTTTTGGTAGAAGAAAACTCAACTCACCAACACGTTGCGCTCCCGCCAATATTTGTTTTACTAGTGATTCAAATCTTTGAAGGAAACCCAAATCAGAAAACACACTAGGCAAATAAATGAGTTTCAGTCTCAGCCCCTCATCCTTCAAAGCAGCAACAAACTGAACAGGACCCCGCAAATCAGGATCATAGTTCCGTGATCTAGCATACTCACCCTCAAATACAATAGACGGTAAAAAGTGGTAAAAATTATAGGTGAAATTCAACCGGCCCATGGGCAATAAGCGTTTTTGCTCTAGATCGGAAATAAACTGATTAGCACCCAACTGTTTAGAGAATTCACGTGCATAACGACAGATGTCAATAAAGAGATTATCACCACCAAAAAGACTATGTTTGAATACAAAAGGCAAAGATTGGAAATAACAACCTAGTGCCCTTAAGTTCTTCCTTGATCTTCCCGAGGTAAACTCCGTCACCGCAAAATCAGCGTCTACCCCACAGTAGTTATTAATCAATAGACCATAGATGGATTTAAAGAATAAAGCGGGACTCGTACGGTTTTGCTTACAATAATCCTTAATTTCGTGCCATAGTTTAAGATCTAAAATCTGCTCTACTTCAACATTCTTTTCGCCTTGATCATCGTTTACGCTATTATCCGTGTTTACGGCAAGACTATCGGGTAATAGAAAATTCAGCGCTACAATATTAGTAAAACGGTCACGCCAGTGGTCAAGTACATTATAGGCATCGAAGTTCTCTCGATGCTCGGTGATGTAATCTGCAAATACATCCGGATAGGTGGGACAATCTTTATCCTCGCACATTAATGAATAGGCTTCTACTGCAGCCGTACCGTGTCCGGCAAAGCCCACTCCATCCAGCAACATATGATGGGCACTAAACACACCCCAATATACGCTCTCAGCAGTTTTCAACACATGGTAAGTCACTAAGTCTTGTTTGATATTCCAAGGACTCTGTATTCGCTCAAGCACGCGCTGATGAATTTGCTCATCATTCAAGTTCAAATGACAGTAGTCGACGAACTCCACGTCGATCTTCACCTTAGCATCAACCACCTGGTAAGCGACGTCGGTATAGGGTACATCTGACTCAACAAGTCGGGTTCGCATAAGAGTTTGACTAGCAGCAATATGCGCCTGTGCTTTTTGCCATAGATCAATCCTAAATTTATCGGTTTTTAATTCTACGCTATATCCCATACAGTTTTGTCCATAGGACTTGCTCACCAGAGAATCCAGATAAATGTCTCGTTGCTTGGTGGTTAAACGCCGAACTTCACAGGACCCTTCGAGCTTTAATATTTGCCGTAATTCAGTATCGTTCACCAACGATATATTATTGATATGCATATCCGGATTACTGATCATTAAACGCAGCACTCGTTGGTAGTGCCGCATTAAGCGTTCAACGGTGAATTCATCAAATAAATCTGTATTATATTCCAATACCCCCCCGATACCGTCAACATCTTCCGCCAGTATTAGAGACATTTCATATTTTGAGGTTTTATGCCGTCGCTCGACTACTTCAATAAAGAGGTCATCCATTTGACCACCGAGTTTTTCTTGTGGCGTATTTTGCCAGGCAAAACCCACTTGTGCTCCAACTGAAAACTCTTGGCTACGTTGCATTTGTAAGGCATCCACCAGCAAATCCGCAGGCATATCCTGATGGGAAAAAGCCCCTACCGCTACGTCACGAACCCGATCAATTAATTGGATGACGGAAGGGTTTGAGGATAAGTCCGTTCGAATCACCAAACCATTGATAAAGAATCCAATCAGGTTTTCTATCTCAGCGCGATTGCGCCCAGCGATGGGAATGCCCACACACACATCCTCTTGACTGCAATAGCGCGATAGCAGCAATTGGTAAGCACTCAGTAAAAGGATAAAGGGCGTAATGGAGTTTTGTTGACAAAATTGACGAATCTCCCCAGTCAACAGCTTATCTATTCTTACCACATGATGTGCACCGTTAAAGGTTTGCCGCGCAGGTCTAGGTCTATCTGTGGGTAAGCGCAATACCTCCGGTGCTCCCTTTAACCGGCCTAACCANTAATCCAACTGTGCCTGTAACACATCACCGGATAACCATTGTCGTTGCCAGCGTGCAAAGTCACTGTACTGGATGGGTAGTGGGCTTAATGGGGAGGGCCGATTGTTTTTGAAGGCTTGATAAAGTTGCCTGACCTCCTTTATCATCACTCCCAAGGACCAACCGTCAGAGGCGATATGGTGCATACAAATTAAAAGCACATATTCCTGTGACGACATTTTTAACAAGCTTGTTCGTAATAGCACATCCTTTTTGAGATCAAAAGCTTGATCAGCGTCCGACTCCACCCGACGTTGTATTTCATTGATTTTTTCTGCCTCTGATAACGCTTCCAGATCCACAACCGGTAGTGCCCACTCCGCACTGTCCTGTACCACTAGCTCGACTAAGCCTAAGTCTTCTTTAGTGGTATTTGCCTCCTCTACAGTATTTGCCTTCTCTACAGTATTTTTTTCATCACTAAAGTCACTAAAATCATTAAAATTAGTCCTTAGCACTTCGTGTCGGTTCACAATTTCTTCAAACACCCTGGCCAAGGCATCAATCTTTAGATCACCTTTAATCCTTAAAGCCGTAGGCATGTTATAAGCCGTCTGTCCCGGGTCAAGCTGATCAATGAACCAAAGGCGATGCTGGGCAAAGGATACGGTTCGTTCTGTCTGCGGTCCCATAGCCTCCAATTTCGGAGCGCTATCCACCAGACCCACTTCGATAGCGATTCCAATAGCTTTAGCCATCCGTTCGATAGTAGGGCCTTCAAATATTTGTCGCAGCGGCAGCTCTACCTTAAGACGATTTCGCACCCGAGATATCACCTGAGTTGCTAACAAAGAGTGACCACCCAAATCGAAAAAACTATCAACTACGCTCACTTTATTTAAACCTAAAACCTCTTTCCAAATATTCTCTAAAATGCCCTCAGTGTGGGTGCGAGGCGGTATATATTCAGTCCCTACATCAATAAGGTGTGCCTGCTGTTTTAGGTTTTCTTTATCGATTTTACCCGTCGTGGTTTTAGGGATTTCTTCCAAAACAACGAATCCACTCGGCACCATATAATCCGGTAGTCGTTGTTTTAGGGACTCTCTAATAGCAGCAATTGCCTCTTTTCCATTAGACTTCAGAACAACAAAGCCCAACAACTTATTTAAACTGCTCAGATTAATTCCAGCACTCGAATTATTATCTGCAACCGCTAATACTACGCCCTCTTCCACACCCTCTAGCTGAGACAATACGGATTCAATTTCCCCAAGCTCGATACGAAAACCGCGTATTTTCACTTGATTATCCATACGACCCATATATTCAATCAGTCCGTCTGATCGGTAACGAGCTAGATCTCCAGTGCGATACAATCGCTGTTGTTCATTACCTTGTTCATTACGCTCTTCATTTTGTAGTATTCTAGAGTTGTCGAAAAAAGACTGGGTATAAAAAACCTTGTTTGTCTGTTCCTCGTTCCCGAGGTAACCTCGCGTGACACCGGCCCCACCGATAACAAGCTCTCCCACAATACCAGCTGGAACAGGCTGTAATTTTTGATTAAGGATATAACATTTAACATTGCTGATGGGTTTACCAATGGGGACCTCAGACCTACCTATTTTACAGTCAGTCAACTCTACGGCTGTAGCTACCACTGTGGCTTCGGTAGGACCATAGGTGTTCAGCAAGCGCACCCCATCAGCCAACCACTGTTGCCAACTTATCACCGCCGCTGGCATGGCACGTTCACCACCGATTATCATTAGCCTCAACGGCCCAACAAGAGAGCATACTTCTGCCGATAGCTGCCCCACCAACTGATGCCAATAGGCGGTAGGCAAGCTCATCACCGTCACATCGTAGGGTTGGGTGGCATTAAAAAAACTCTCCGCGTCCCCCAGCATTGATTCATCTCGCACCACCAACTGTGCTCCCACACACAAGGCCGGAAATATCTCTTCGATACTGGCATCAAAACTAATGGAGGAAAATTGCAAAACTCTATCTTTGTGAGTTATGCCGTAGAGTTCAATCGCTGCATGAATGTAATGCTGTAAATTGCCGTGCTCTACAAGCACGCCTTTAGGACTACCAGTGGAGCCAGAGGTATAGATAACGTAAGCTACATCCTCAGATGTNACCGTTTCATCTATCACAGAATCAGGCTGTCGAAGAATATCCGCCTCTATCTGATCTAGCACCACTAACTTCGATGAATGGGTAGGAATCTGTGATAACAGTTTGTTCTGACTGACTACTATTTTGGCTTTTGTATCATTGAGCATAAGAGCTAAACGCTCTTTAGGATAAGCCACATCCAGAGCTAGGTACGCTGCACCCGACTTCAAAATAGCTAGCATCGCAACAATCATATCGATAGAGCGCTCGATGCATAGCCCTATTATTACTCCCGGCCCCGCTCCTTCCGCAAGTAAAAGACGAGCGATTTGATTCGACCGCTTTTCTAATTGATCATAGGTCATAGCATTATTTTCAAATACTACAGCAATCTTGTCTGCATTTTCTGCCGCAATCTCAGAAACAATACTCGTCACCGTCTGTTGCGAGTATTGTTTCTGAGTTTTATTACGACTTAGCAGTAAATCTTGTTCCTCATTCGGCAAAAGATAGTTTAATTTATCGATTTTATCGACGCCATTGACCACTTGCCAACTAAGGGCTTCCAGTCTTTTTAAAAAGTCTAAGTCATCAAATTGTCCATCATAAAAATTTAACCCGATATCCAAGCCTTCGGATGTTTGAGTTGTCACTAGTTTCACTACGTTGGAACCTTCTGGCGTGACGAACTCTATATTGGCATCTGCACCCATAAAAGAATAGGAGGCCGTGGCACTCTCTAAGCGATAGTTCACTTGAAACTGCAAAGTAGTCTTGGCTGTTAATTGCGATAGCCTATGCAAGGAAAGAAACTGATTGTCCCCCAAACTTTTACGAGCTTGCCGTGAAGCTTGAAAATAACTCGCGATGCTAGCCCCCTCTGTCAGCACCGACTGATGCACTACAAACGGGATAACTTGAATAAAACACCCCAGATCCCTCTCATACTGATCACCGCGACCTGCGATCACTTCACCTATAATATAATCACCGCTCGCACGATGGTATTCACCCACCAATAAACTGAAAAGACATTTAAAATAATTTGCCTTAGATATAGATTGTTGCTGGCAATACTCCTCTATTTTTCGGCAATGCCGCTCTTCCAATCTCAAGCGCAGTTGCTGTCGCAGACCAGGCATGGTCTTCGTACGCACCGCTAAGGGCTCAACATCCTTCAGCTTATCCGCCCAATAACGGTTAATGTTAGAGGTATCTGTCTTTGAACGATTAATTGCTACAAAGTCGAAAAATTTATCTGTCTTTCCCTTAATTAAATCCTTATTTACTAGCCCCTCATAAACTGCCAGCACTTGCCGTAAATGCAAACTCTCACTCTTACCGTCCAATACACCATGATGGCAAGCCAGCAAAGGAACATAATGAGTCTCGGACAATTTAACCAATGCATAGCTCACCAAGGGGTCCTCCCCTAGACGGTAAGGGTGACAAATAAAACTTTCGATGGCCTCTCGTAGATCACTATTGTTTTCATCTTCAATACAGAGATGAGTCAAATCAATAATAGGGCACTCTACCACTAAGGACTTCAATACCGCTTGATACACAGATTCCAAAATGGAGGATTTAACAAATTTTACTCGCAGCGCGTCGTAGTTATCAGATACCCGTTGCAGAGCCTGTAGCCATATATCTTCGTCAACATTATGTTGCAAATGTATCGCATAGCCTAGAGAACAAGCCAAGGTATCCACCTGCGTTTCGCTCAGCAAATAAAAATCACGCTGCATGGCAGTGAGTGGCTGTAGCGCAATACACTCTTCTTGCAAATTCAAAAGTGACAGCAGTTCATCATTACTGTACAAAGCAATACTATTAATCGGTTGTTCACGATCACTTACAAAACAACTCAATATCCGTTGAAAATGCTGCGCCATCTGTTGAATCGTCGCTAGATCAAATAGATCTGTATTGTATTCAAAGGACCCGGCAACAGTATCTCCGTCTTGCAACAATAGCGATAAATCAATTTTTGCGGTCTTAAGCGTCACCTCCATGGGCTCTAGTTCTATCCCAACAAGAATAGCGTCTAGTTTAATGTCTGCCTCTGTGGTCAGTGAAAAAGCCGTTTGCCTCACCGGCGCATAACTCATATTGCGCTCTAAATCCAAGGCATCTACCACGGCCTCAAACGGTACATCTTGATGGGCATGAGCACCTAAAATACTCACTCGCTCTCGTTCAATCAGTTCAACAACCGTTGGGTTATCGTCAAAGCGAGTACGCGTCACCAGGGAATTAACAAAGAAACCGATCAGCGGTTCTATCTCGGCACGATTGCGCCCAGCAATGGGCATACCCACGGTTATGTCTTGCTGCTGGCTATACTTACTTAACAATACTTTAAAACCCGCCATCAAGGTCATATAAAGCGTGGCACCTTGCTGGTGACTTAGGTCCCTCAATTGCTCAACTAAATCAGTGGCTAATACCACGGGCACATGAGCGCCGTTTCTCGTCTGTACTAATGGCCGAGGACGATCAGTGGGTAGTGCCAATAAAGGGGGAGCCCCGAGTAAATGTTTTTTCCAATAAGCTAATTGCTTATCAAGCTCCTCCTCTTTTAACCGCTCCCGTTGCCACACAGCAAAATCCACATACTGTAGGGAAAGTGGCTGCAAGGGTGAAAGTGCGGCCGCATTAGTGCTAAAACAGTCATAAAGTACCGCTAACTCTTGCACAAGCACATTGAGGGACCAGCCATCAGAAACAATATGATGCGTGGTAGCCACTAAAGCATGTTTATGATCAGCGAGTTTAATTAGCCGGGTTCGAAGCAATGGACCGGAAGCTAGGTCGAACGGTTTCTCAATCTCTTGTTGGGCTAGACTGCGCGCTACACTTTCTCGTTCTGCCTCATCCAAATGGGTAAGATCTTGAAGGGGTAAATCCCAGTAGAGCGTAGCTGTATCGCTCTTGTTATGACTAGGCATTTGCTGAATGAGTTGAAAGGCCTCGCCATCAATACTCTTAAACGTGGTTCTCAGTGATTCGTGACGCTGCACAATCTCTTGGATAGCACGGCACAAAGCATTAATATTTAGATCGCCGTCAAGGTACAAGGCAATGGGAATATTGTAAGCACTGCTATTCGGCTCAAATTGATCGATAAACCAAAGTCGCTGCTGTGCAAAGGAAAGAGGAAACTCGTTCTGTTGGCGTCTATCTACCGGAAGAATTCCCGCTTCGTTGGCAGCCTCCCCTACTTTTACGTCTCGAAGAAAAGCGATAATCTCCGTCTTTTTTGCCAGTAACTCTTCTCGCAACGCCTTTGTTAGCGCTCCCTTGGGGGCCTTAAATTTGAGTTCTTGTTCTTCTAACCACAGCTTAATATTCTTAGAACCTAGTTTTTGGATTAGATCAAATACGTTTGCGCTAGTATCCTCGCCACCGGCCATTATAAAGAACCTTCCTCAAAATCGTCATCGTCATC
>JAESQG010000159.1 GCA_016765265.1 Pseudomonadales bacterium
ACCAGGTGAAACTCGCTATTCTTTAGACTAAACCTTTACCAAGGTATTCCTATAAGACTTGTTCCATCCACGCATACCGCCACCAAGCTGTTTGACATTTTTGTAACCTGCCTCTTTTAATGCCCTTACGGCAGGAATACTACGGTGCGCGCTCAAGCAGATGGTGACTACCGGTTTATCTTTGTCGAAGGTCAGCTTATCNATTTCTGAGTTGAGCTGAGTAATAGGTACATTTAAAGCGCCGGCTATATGCCCATTTTTCCACTCTAATCGGGTTCGAACATCCAGTATTTGAATATCACTCTCACCATCTTCTAGGTTAGANCTCAATTCTCTAGAAGTAATTTCCGGTACCTTACCTAACGGTATCCATTTTGATATATTTTGTAGTACTTTGTTCATAACACTAGTATCCGATTCCTGTCGGTGATCCATTTGATGCTCTTTCCAAAATGAGAACAATGTCACCAAGATGATAAATGGTGTGGCAATGACTACTAAAATAAATTCTAACAGNATATTACCCTTTTCCGCCTTCGCTCCNTTCAGTCGACTAAAAAANGCATCNTAGGTATTNCCGCTTAAATTACCTATCAATATCATACGTATAATCAGCGAAATATCACTGGCTTTTTCCTCTCCATAATAGGCAAAAAGATTACCCAAAGCCTCCGGAGTAGGATTACGTTCAGTTTCCGCGTAGTGCTGGGCATAGGTCAGGGCAGTAGTTTCATATGCATCCACATCTCGATCAATATCCATAGACATGATCTTGCTTATTTCCTCTTGTTCTACCCCACTTACTCGGGCCAGCGTTGAGTGAAAACGTGAACAATGAGTGCAATCATTAACTGCTGTCACTGATAGCATTATCTTTTCGATCATTGGCCAAGGAATACGGCCCGAGAAGTAAACACCAAAAACACTGAAAATACGTGCTCCTACGTAACCTAAATCTTTCAACATATAGCCTGGCTGATAGACACGTTTTTGAAATGTGTTCATTAGATATTCTCCGTTTACCTATACTTATTATTTAAACTTTTCCGTTTGCCGACAAGAGTTAAAAATGTCAATATAAGGGCATCTCTGCCAATTAATGGATAATTATGAAAGATATAGTAATTTTTGCGCCAGATAATTGCATGGCCTCCACATTAACGGGGCCCATGGACGTGTTTTCAGCTGCGGGTATTTCTTGGAGCTTAATCAATGGATTACCGGTGAGCCCTCTATTTGATATCAGCTTAACAGCCATTAGCGGCCATAAAATCAAGTGTCATAACCACTTTGAAATTCCGACGAAAACTAGCTGGCAGGATATACAAAGCGCTGACCTAATCCTTATACCATCCTTTGCTTATACGGGTAATGAGCCTAAATTATCCAAGGATTTAATACACTGGTTTAAAACCATGGCGGAGAACGGGACACTGATTGCCAGTGTTTGCACAGGAGCGTTTTTCCTATCTGCTACCGGCCTACTGGAAAACAAACGCGCTACAACACACTGGGCTTTTCTAAAACAACTTAAAGTAAAAAACCCTTCGGTAGAGTTAGTGCCTGATGCTATTTTGGTGGACGATGGCGGCATTATCACCGCCGGAGGAGGAAGTGCCTGGCATGATTTAGTTTTGTTTTTGATTGAACGGCTTGTCGGTCTGGATGTAGCAAATCAATCAGCAAAAATGTTTCTACTTGACCGCCATGAAAATCCTCAATCATCTTATGCGATTGCATCATTACCGATTTCTCACAATGATGCTGCGATTAAAAAGGCCCAGTGTTGGATCGCAGAAAATTATGCCAATGCTGACGTGATAATCCAGACGATAGAAGAATCTTCTCTAACAAGTCGGACTTTTTATCGACGTTTTAGCCGAGCAGTAGGTACGACGCCGTTAAAATACTTGCAATCAATCCGTATTGAAAAAGCAAAANCATTGTTAGCAGAGACCAATAGAGGCGTGGAAGATATTGCAACTGAAATAGGATATTTAGATGTAGGTAGTTTCCGGAAACTATTCAAAAATGAAGTGAAACTGTTACCCGCGCAATACCGGAAAAAATTTAGCTCCGGAACTACTGCCTCGATACTCCACTCTGGTATCAAAAAAGAATCTACCACTGAAAGAACACTACAGTGAGTTGCCAGAAGCCCTTAACTGGCATTGCATAGACATTGTATAGACATTGCATAAGCGTAAAATTGAGTATATAAAAGTGATTAGCTTCGCGGCTAATCATCAACAGATATAGTAGTACCAGGATTAATAAATTAAGGAGCGATTACAATGACGTTAGAAATAAATGATCAAGCACCTGATTTCGATGCCGTTTTAACGGGAGGCGAGTCCATCAANTTTAAAAAGGAGCTCAAAAAGGGCCCCATCTGTCTTATTTTCCTACGTTATATCGGTTGCCCCATTTGTCGACAGCGTTTATCCGAATTGGAGGGAGAGTTAAGTCAATACATCAAACAAAACTTACGTCTGATCGTTGTTTTGGAAAGCCCAATCGAGCGCGTTGAGAATTATTTTTTTAAAAAGGCCTTTAATCTCCAGGCACTGCCTGATCCAGACCGGAAACTGTACGATTTATACGATGTTGGTAAAGGAGGCGTGAAGGCGATGCTCAACCCGCAGGTATTAAAATCGGCAGCAAAGGCAACAATCCAAGGTCATATGCATGGCGCATTGGGTGGTAGTGAGCTGCAATTGCCAGCCGCATTTATTGCGACTAAAGACGGTAAGCTTGCTTACGTTAATTACGGCGAACACCCTGCCGATACACCAACAACCGAAACGATATTGGCGAATATTCCCAAGGCAAGGACTACCAATAAAAAGTCATCACCAGTATCCGCCTAGATTAGATCAAATAAAATTTCATCTTATTAGCATCCTGCCCGTCTCCAGGGACAGGATGCTTCTCTTCTTGGTGTTGTAGTTATCATCAAGACCTTCCTACCCCTATAAAGATCATGTTATCGGCCCATAGATAATGATTCGCCAATGTTATTCGCCAATGGTTTTCACTCTGTAGCAATAAACCACTTGTCTAGTTACCCCTCAGTCGAATCGAGATTTGCAGCCCACCCAACCGCCTTGCGCTATAGCAGCCTTCATAAGGCTAAATTGTACTTTTATCACGATTCTACTTGTAGTACCATTTGGTACGACCACTTATAAAAGAGAAAAGCATGCCGCTGACTCCTCCGAAAAAGCGCCTATTGGGCCACAGACTGTTTAGTCACCTGAAACGCCAGATTCTTGAAGGAGAACTCAAGGTTAGGGAACAATTGCCGTCCGAGCGAATTTTAAGTGAGCAATATGGGGTACACCGAGGCGTCGTCCGTGAAGCCATAAAACGTCTTGAAGCCCAACAACTGGTGGAAACACGGCACGGTGGCGGCACTAGGGTTTTAAACTTTCGCGAAACTGGCGGTTTAGAGCTTCTCAATACAATGGTAACAAACAGTGATGGCACGCCCAATATCTCGGTCATCAAAGACATCATTGAATGGCGGGAGGACTTGGGTTCAACCATGGCACGTCGCGCTGCAATGCGCGGTAGCGAAACACTGGCTACCACACTGGACGATATCGTTAATAGCATGGAAGACAACTTGGAAGATTTAAGTAAACTTCAGGATCTGGCACTGGAATACTGGGAAGAGATTGCGTTAGCGTCGGGTAATCTTGCTTACCGGCTTGCTTTAAACTCCCTGAAATACATCTATGTGCCATTTCGTGAAAGTTTACAACCTTTGCTAAAGACAGAATTACAAAATATCCAAGGTCACCGTGAGTTAACAGATGCGATTCGAAACGGTAGTGGTGACGAAGCCGCCCGTTTAACACGTTCTTTGGAATCAATAAAAAGCAATAAAATAATCAAAGCGTTTAACCTAATTATTGAAATGCAATCTAAGGATCAAGAAAATAATAAAGATAACGTAAAACAGCGGAAACAAAGCGATGCCATCTGAAAATTATCAACGGTGGAACCAATGCCAATATACAAGCCAACCTAAATCTAAAATGGAAAAAGGGCACTATGAAAGCTACTTTCTACGNGCCAACCACCCCACTACATCAGAAGCATTTTGGATTCGATACACCATATTTTCTCCTAAAAAAGCGATGGAACAGGCGATGGGTGAACTTTGGGCCATTTATTTCAATGGCGATTCTCAGGAAGTTATAGCCTGTAAAAAAGAGCTACCCTTTAACGAATGTGTTTTCTCAGATAAGAACCTAGATGTGAAAATTGGTAATGCCACACTAACAACCGGCCACGCTCAAGCCACAATGGAAAGTCGTGGCAACGCGTTAGGCTGGAATCTAGACTACAACCCAGAGCCAAACAAGAATCCCACGCTTTTATTCCTGCCGGAACAGTTATATCGTGCAAAATTACCTAAAGCCAAAGCCATAGTAGGTTGCCCCAATACGGTTTTTAGCGGCAGTTTCACCGTGAACGATCAAGTCATCAATATTAATAATTGGGTAGGGAGCGAAAACCATAACTGGGGTAGCAAACATACGGATCGGTATGCCTGGGGCCAAGTCGCAGGGTTTGATAACGAACCGAATGCCTTTCTTGAATGCATTACCGCGAGAATAAAATTGGGCCCCATATGGAGCCCTAAACTGACCATCGCAGTGTTGCGGCTTGATGACGTTGAATACTGCTTTAACACCATACGCAAAGTATTAAAGGCGAAGGGTGACTACACGTTTTTTGACTGGTCCTTCAAAACCAGCAATGGCTCTGAATCTCTCGATGTTAGAGTCCAAGCGCCAAAAAGCAATTTTGTAGGCCTGACTTACAACAACCCACCAGGCGGGACTCATACCTGTCTCAACACCAAAATTGCAAGCTGTACTGCAACATTGACCCTAAAAAACGGCGAGACCCGCACCTTAACCACTGCTAGCCGAGCCGCCTTCGAAATCTTGACCGATTCGAACGAACATGAAGTTCCCATTGTTGCCTGATTCTTCGTGTAATTGTTGCCTGATTCTTTGTGTAATTGTTGCCTGATTCTTTGTGTAATTGATAATTCCGGAATTTTTATATGTACGACGAAAACAAACCTGTTAAATTCCCCGCAAAAAAAACTGCGCTGGCATTCATCGAATCTACTATGCCTCAGGGCGATATTATCGATGAAGTTTTATCGAGTGAAATACTCGAATCCATCAACACTGTACTGTCCCGTTTTTTTGGCCTATCCATTATACTTTTTCTGTTTCTCTGGATACTTGAGATAAGGGCGCTTTTCTCCACAGGTAGATTCTATCGCTCACTCAGCTGTGATCAACGTTCAGCTTTACATTCAAAGTGGGTTAACAGGAAAATCACCCAGTTATACGTTAGGGGCCTGTCCCTCGCTTTCAAACTGGCTTACTCCTTTAATGACACTACGCTGGAAAAAGTAGAATCCCAAAATCGAGTCAAAATACCCGTCGTAGAAAAGGAACGCTGGGAAAGCAACATCATTAAAGCCTCGGATCTTCACGAGACTGAAGAAATCGAGGCGGACGTAGTTATAGTAGGTACCGGCGCTGGTGGTGCTAGTGCTGCCTATGAATTTTCCCGCCAGGGTTTGGGCGTCGCCATCATCGAAGAAGGCAGTTATTACGATAGAAGTGATTTTGACGGTGACATCTTTAATATGATAAAAAAACTTTACCGCAATATGGGTGCAACGG
>JAESQG010000160.1 GCA_016765265.1 Pseudomonadales bacterium
TGGGGGTACTAGCGTTCCCTGGTTTGATCGTGATGCGATTCGAGGGGTGGTTATTGCTAGACAGGGAGATAGCTTAACGGTGAGAGGCCGTCATTGGGATAGAGAAAACCGTTCGGGGTCCTTTAATGATGATATTCAGGTGACCTTAGCTGATTCAACAAGAGTGACAAAGCAAGGGGTGGATAATGAGGGTGCCAGCAAAGATTCCATTTCAGTAGGTCAGCGTTTAATTGCTTTTGGTCAAATGAGCGGGGAAGTGTCTGGAGAATTCTTGTTAGATACTAGCCATGGGCACATTAGAATGATGATGAATCTAATTAAAGGCGTTGTTGTCTCTGCGGAACCGTTAGCATTGGATGTGCGTTGGATCAATGGTCGTCGACCCGATTTATTCGACTTTAGTGGTACTGGCGCAGAAAACACGAGCGATGCCGATAGTGACTACTATGAAATTGACACCGGTTCCCTTGTTCTTGAGAACATAGAGATGGACGATTTGTTGAAAGCGCGCGGCTTTATGACCCCTTTTGGAAGTGCTCCAGAGGATTATGAAGCTCAAACTATTATTGAAATTAATATCGAACAACGTGCTGGTGTGTTGAATGTTCGCTGGCCTGGTGGGAGTTCAGAACCCTTTGTTAGTGTGGAAGATGAACTGATAGTACTTAATATGGATGACGCTACTTATCGCTTGAGCCTAGCGGGAATACCAGCATCATTGGCGCTGGAATTAGAAAACATTAGTTTGGCGCCACTGGGTGCAAATACTGATGAACTTAACCAAAGGGGAAAAGGGATGTATTCAATAAAAGAGCGCGATGGTGCTGCGATACAAGTGTATACGCGATTTTCAGCTTTTGTCGAAGGTCTTAATTCCCGATTGTCTGAGGGGAAGGTTTTGATTGGCCTACTGTCTGATGGTCGTATGAACAGTGATACCGGTGTGATGTATGCTGTCAATATCAATGCTTTATTTTCTGCGGAGTAAATTGCTACTGAATCAGCCATTGCTGATCAAATAAAAGGAGTGGCTTTAAATGAAGGGGGGATTGTCCCTCCTTCATTTTTGCAAAATTGGCAAGCAACATATAATTAAGATAATCAAAATGGAAAACAACTGGAAACCCGTTAAAATATCGATGCAAATCATTAAACGAGGTTAGCAAACTGGACAAGCAAGTTGCATTAGATCGGTTCTTAGCCAGCGTTGAAGTGCGATCATTTCGAATGGCGGAGATGTCAACCCGAAACAGAGCGGATGCTTTGGATATCGTACAAGAGGCGATGATAAAACTTGTACGCAGTTACAGTGATCGACCCGAAAGTGAATGGCCAGGTTTGTTTAGACGGATATTGCAAAACAGCATTGTGGACTGGCATAGAAAAAGTGTAGTGAAAAATAGAGTCATGTCCTGGATCGGAATGGGTAAAAGCGAAGAGGAAGATGAGGTATATGATGATCCCATTCAGACTGCTGTGGACCCTAATGCTCAAGAGCCACAGCGCGAATTTGAAAGAGGGAAAGCCACAGAGAAAATGATGGCTGCGGTGACTGAATTACCGCTACGACAACGACAAACCTTTTTATTGAGAAGCTGGGAAGGATTAAGTGTAAAAGAAACTGCTGCGGCAATGGGATGCTCAAGCGGCAGTGTTAAAACCCATTATTCTAGGGCTGTTATCAGTCTCAGAGCCAAGCTGCAAGATTATGCACTGGATTGAATCGGGGGGATTAGTTTGATTAACACGATGCGGGAGGTAGAGAGTGGAGGAGCATGACGATAAAAAATGGATTGATAGTATTAACCAATCCTTAGATGAGAGTGTTCAAGGACTCGATGCAGAAACTCGTTCGCAGCTTAATCAGATTCGTCAGAACGCGATTGCGATAAAAAGCGGGCGAAGCAAAGCAAGTGTTTTTAGTTTTCGCTCTCTGTCCGTAGGGAGTATTGCAGTAGCAGTGGCGGTACTGACTTTGTGGGTGGTGACCCCGACTACTCTTCCTCTATCCACACCAAGGGGTGATGAAATATCTTTATCGCCTGTGGCGATGTCAGGTGAGATGGTGGAAGACCTATTAGAAGATTATTGGCAGGAAGATCCTGAACTGATGGAGGAGCTAGAGTTTGTGGCTTGGTTAGTTGATGAAGAGATGATGAATGAGGAATCTTCTTCCGCGAGTGGCGCTCTCGGAGACAGGTATGCAGGTTGAAGCAAAGAAGTTAAGAATCGGGGCAGCACTTTTTCTCTTTGCGATGATGAATGCGATAGCGGGTGAAGCACAGGCTCCGAGCTTGGCGTTTTTGGAGTATCTCGGTCAGTTTCAAACTGATGATGGTGAATGGGTGGACCCACTTGAAGTTGACGCAATGTCCAATGAGAGTATCACCGCCGCTGAGAGCGCATCCACGAGTTTAGACACTAGTGCTAGTAGCNGAACTAATTCTGTATCCGAAAGGGAGAATAGATAGATGAGTCGTTATCGAAAGAAGAATATTTGGTTGGTTATCAAGGTTGTCATATTGTGTTTAGGAGTCCTTTGGAAAACGACTAGTTTAGCTGATACTCAGCAAGTGTCTGGAGTAAGTTGGGAGCAGCTGTCTACGGAACAACAACAGGTGTTGTTCCGATTTTCTCCGAATTGGGATGGTTTTTCTGNAGAAAAACAAGCTTATTTGGCTAAAGGAGCTGATCGTTGGAGGACGATGACAACGGATCAAAAANCNATNGCNAAGGAACGTTTTCAACGCTGGGAAAAATTAACACCAGACAAACGTCAAAAATTACAAGAGAAGTTTGAGCAGTTTAAATCCTTACCAAGAGAACGTCGCGAGGAACTGAAGCGCAAACACAGCTGGTTCAAAAAATTACCTCCTGCAAAAAGACGGCGTTTGCGGGAAAAATGGAATAAGTTGACCCTGGGACAGAAACAATTAGCTAAAGAGCACATGAAAATGTCGCCGGAAAAACGTAAGGCGCATAGAACTAAATTAAAAAAGATGACTCCGGCTGAGCGAAAAGACTATAAAAGTAAAATGATGCAGAAAATTAAGAAAAAGAGACATAAGGCACGTCTAAATTGAACCAAATCCGTCCTCAATGGTAGGCGACAGTCTATTCTTAAAAAGACCCTATTTACATGAAGATATGTGCATGGGATTGCCAAAGGATAGCTAACAGCCTAGAAATAATTTTGCCAGTACTGGGGGCGGAAAAGCGGTGAATAATAGGGCGTATCTACGCCAAAGTCTTGCCTTAAAAGCACAGTTTACCATTGGATACAGTCGGCCCACCGATTGTATTATTCAGGATTTTTGTTCTGGCGGCGTTTATTTGACCTACGTCAGGGACCCTGATGACGATTCCTTTGATGATGCCCATATCCAGCGAGGAGACTGCGTGTCCTTGTTGGTCACCATATCGGGGCACTATTTTCAAATGCAAGCCAAACTCGCGCACCTGATGGACGGAGCATTAGGTTTGGAATTTTCAGAACCCGACCCTGTTGCTCTTGCGGCCTTGCAAAACGTTGCTGAAAGCAACGGAACAGTAGCGGAAGATAAGAAGTTGAGTCAGTTAGCTAATCGCAGCGTCTACGATAAGGAGGCAGTACCGACGCAAGGAAGATCTAAGAAACTGGATCTTCCAAAATTAAAACAAGTATTGAAAAAATTATGTATTACCACTGAAGATTATATTATGCCTCTATTTGAGGTGGTATTTCCGCAAATAGAGAATAACTTGATATCCGAGGCGACTAAAGTAGATAAAAAACGGGACAAGAATATATATTTCCATGCACTTCCCACCATTGATCGCGAAAAAGAAGTCATTCAAGCCATCTGAATCAGGAGTAAATGAATTTGGAATAAAGAGCACATAAACTGGATTAATTCTTACTACATGTTCAATGGTATCTTTACATCCATATTGGTTCTCAATACGCAAGGTGACAAGATAATTACCTG
>JAESQG010000161.1 GCA_016765265.1 Pseudomonadales bacterium
AGAGAATAAGTCCAGAGCGGTTTATGGCGTGGATTATCGCAAAGTCAGTGATCGTTTTAAACGGCGCTTACAACTCCTGATGAACGCCCATGAGGGATGCGTGATTTATCAGCAAAATAAAACAGATGATTCTTTGCTGAGAATAGAGGGGTCAGCGTTACCTTTACCTAGGGCTACAGATGAATCTGCAGAGCAGCTGCGAGCAATAACAGCCTTAAAAAAAGTGTCAACGGGACATGGAAAACGTCCCTTAGTGATTTCATCTGATCGGGGTCGCGGGAAGTCTGCTGCAATGGGTATCGCGGCAGCGGCGCTAATGCAAGAGAGTAGCAAAAATATTATTGTCACAGCACCCCGCTGGGATTCAGTAGTCTCATTATTCAAACACGCCAACCGGGAGATAGCGGCAGGTCTACCGAGGCTAAATCTATCTAATGAAAAGTCAATTATTCGTTACGACAGTGATGGACAGACGCAGAATAAATCAGTGTGTAGCACTTTGAGGTTTGTACCACCAGATGAGTTGCTGCGGGGACATTATGATGCTGATCTTGTGTTGGTGGATGAAGCCGCTGCTATTCCTACACCTTTGTTGACTGCATTGTTACAGCGATACACCCGGATCGCTTTTACCACAACTGTTCACGGATATGAAGGAACCGGGCGTGGGTTTGTTATCCGTTTTCAAAAAACCTTAGAGCGTCTTAGACCCCATTGGCGACACTTTGAAATGGTGCAACCTATACGTTGGGCTGAAGAAGATCCTCTTGAAAACTTCATAAATGAGGCCTTTTTATTAGGAACTGGACAGATCCCTAACAGAGATAACGATGAGGATATCGTTAAACTCGATTCTGCCTTGGCTACCATAACTGAGTTGAATCGAGATAACTTGGTTAAAGATGAAAAATGTTTGGCGTCACTATTCAGTTTATTGATGGCAGCCCATTATCGAACTACTCCCAGTGATTTAAGAGATATTTTGGACGGGCCCAATCTCAAACTGTGGGTGTTAAGGCAACATGATCGAGTCTATGGAGTAATGCTTGTTGCCTGTGAAGGGGACTTTGATGATGATATGGTTGGTCGAGTGGTGAAAGGGGAGAGAAGGCCCAGAGGACATCTTTTACCACAACAATTAGCTGCGCAATTGGGTTATCAACGGGCATTGGAATTGCGCTCAGCTCGCGTAGTCCGTATTGCCATTCATCCCCAGTTTCAAAATGAGCAATGGGGTGGTCGTCTGATTAATGTATTTCAGGAGTGGGCGGTAGAGCGTAAGTTGGATTACATTGGTTCTAGTTTTGGTTGTACTGCCCCTCTTATTCGATTTTGGGGGGATAATGGATTTGCGCCGGTGCGAGTAGGGTTTACGCGGGAGGCATCCAGTGGTCATCAATCTTTAACGGTAGTGAGAGGATTATCGGCTCAGGGTACACGCTTAATGGGAGAGATAACGCAGCGCTTTCAGCAGCAGTTTGCTCATCAGTTAATAGGGAGTTTGCAGCAACTGGAATCTGAGATTGTCTTTCATCTGCTACAACAGATGAATTTACCCGTGGAGTTTTGTGTTGCGAATCAGGATATAAAAGATGTTGAGGCGTTCTCATCCTCGGCGCGAAGTATAGAGTCTTGTAGTTATGGGCTGTGGAAGACAGCGCTAGCGGTCTTGTCTCACAAGTATGTAGCAAAAGCGTTGACCGGTGAAGAGATTAATCGGGCGGTACCGCTTTTTTTGCAACAATATGATNNGGACTCTGTGGTTAGCTTATTTCACTATTCCGGCCGAAAAGAGATGATCAAAGATGCACGAGACATCGCGGCAAAAATGCTTACCGTTTATTCTTCATAGCAATAGTATGTAATAGCTGATTTTTTTAAAGTTATTTCCTCTTTAAGTCATTTCTCTTTCAGCAGATAGCTAATATGGCTCGAATGTATTTGTAAATACCGNGTCTATATGGATTTGTGAAAGCTTTTACCTCGACANTGAACCAGTTTGCTATTGCGACTGGAAGAGTTCGGCTGAGCTTCTATTATATATATTAAGGTGGTTGAAAACCCATCGAGAAANGGTAGNGCTAGATTAGTAGANCTAGNTNAGTAGAGCTAGGTTNNTAGAGGTAAGATTAAAGATGGATACCAATATAGGCACGGGTAATGAGGCTGGCCAAAGCAATCAACCAAGAATAATGATTGTTGAGGATGATGAGCGACTTGCTTCTCTTAGTAAGGATTATTTAGAAAGTAACGGCATGGAAGTAGGGGTCGTTGGAGATGGTGCTCTAGCCATAGAAAGGATTGTTGCTGAACAACCTGATTTAGTGGTGCTGGATTTGATGCTGCCTGGCGCAGATGGATTAGAAGTGTGCCGCGAAGTGAGGTCTAAATTTTCCAAGCCCATTCTGATGCTCACCGCTCGAACTGATGATATGGATCAAGTGCTNGGCTTAGAGATGGGTGCTGATGATTACGTGGCTAAGCCGGTTCGGCCGCGGGTGCTTTTAGCGCGTATCCGAGCACTGCTTAGGCGAACTGATGAGAGGTCAGCTTCCGCTAATGCTGCTCCTGCAGCAGAAGCTAATCCAGATCGATTGGTGTTTGGTGATTTGCTAATTGATAATGGAGCGAGAGAGGTTCGACTGGAAAATGTAACTGTTGATCTCACCAGTGCCGAATATGATTTGTTGTGGTTACTAGCGTCGAACGCGGGAAAAATCTTATCTCGGGAAGAAATTTTTGAGCAGTTGCGCGGCATTGAGTATGATGGTCAAGACCGCTCTATTGACGTACGTGTTTCGCGCATTCGTCCTAAAGTGGGCGATGACCCTATGAACCCACGACGTATTAAAACGGTCCGCAGCAAAGGTTACCTATTTGTAAAGGATATATTAAACTCGTAAAGGATTGAGTTAGTCTGTGAACAATATTTTTTTCCGTATATACGGTGGAATGTTAGCCTCACTAGTTTTGGTGGGGCTTCTTTCGTTTATCACCTTAGAATTTGTCTATAACAATCGAAATGACGCCTATCGGGAAGCAATGTCGAAAGGCACCTTGCGGATCGTCGCTGAAACAATCGCGCGACACGAGGTAGCGGATCGGGGCCGCTGGGTTGAAAGACTCAATAAGTTGATGGGCTCTGAGTTAAAGCTAATAGATCCCGATTCGATTTCGTTGTCCAGTAGTGAGAAATTCACCTTGGAAGCGGGGTTGGTGGTACTAAAAACAGCAGTTGCCTCCAAGGATACCACGGTGATTTTTTATGTACCTGATGGTAAAAAGAATCAGTTAATGAGCGTGGCTTTTGAAAAGGTGACAGAACAGCAAGCAAGGGGCAGTGCCACGTTAGTTCTCGATGAGCTAGAGCGATATCCTCGGACAGAATGGGATCAACAGTTAATGCGGTTGGAAGGTTATTTTGGTTTTCCAGTCAGGCAGGTGAGGGCCTTGGAATTAAATCTGGATTCTGCTCAGTTTAACCGGCTGCAACGGGGGGAAACGATTCTGGTGCTGGATGACGCCATGAGTGCCAACTCCGTTCTGAGGGTTGTCGCCCCAATACCAAAGAGTCAAAATTATTTAATGTTAGGTCCATTAGCACTGTTTGACTGGTTTCCTTATTATTTGATGATACTGGATGGTGCCATTGCCTTTTGTCTAGTGGGGTTGGCAGCCTATTTGTTAGTACGTCCTTTGCAAAAGCGTTTAAAAAATATGGAAAATGCAGTGACTCAAATTCGTCGTGGAGATTTAAGTGCAAGAGTTACTGTTAATAGTCATGATGCACTAGGACAATTGGGTGCCACATTAAATGATATGGCGGAGCATATTCAGCGCTTGATCCGATCTCGGCGAGAGATGACACATGCAGTATCCCATGAATTGCGTACCCCCGTTGCCCGAATTCGATTTGGCTTAGAGATGATTGAAAGTGCCATGAATGACGAACAGCGTCGCAAACAGATTGAAGATATCGATACCGACATTGAAGAGTTGAATACGTTGATTGATGAGATCCTGACTTATGCGACTTTAGAAGAAGGTCGGCCTGCCCTTAACTTCCAGATGATTGATGTGGATGCGGTGATCAAGCAAGTGAAGACAGAAATGCAGGCATTAGGTACTGATATCGAAATAGAGCATGTGGAATTTGAATTTGATGATGGTCGTAGAATGGCTGAGTGTGAAGAGCGCTATATTCACCGGGTGATACAAAACTTGGTGGGCAATGCTGTACGCTATGCCAAAAGTAAAGTAAGAGTCAGTTGTAATTGTGAAGGCGGGATGTATCGGATTGATGTCGATGACGATGGGCCTGGCATCCCCTCCAAATATTGGGACAAAGTCTTTGTACCCTTTGTGCGATTAGATGACAGTCGAACCCGAAGTTCCGGTGGATATGGATTAGGGCTATCCATCGTCGAACGTATTGCTTATTGGCATGGGGGTGTTGCTAGTATTTATAAAAGTGATTTGGGCGGGGCTAAATTCACTATAATATGGCCTCGTAGGCAGTCACTGCGTAAGATAGTGAATGACACACTGCCCGAATCCAAACTGAGTGCATAGGTTCATTGACTGCATAGCTTAATTGACTGCATAGCTTAATTGACTGCATAGACTAGCTGATCGCATAAATTAATAAACAAAGCTATTGAGGTTTTTAGACTTATTGGATTATTGTGCATGGTTAATGTTTTTAATTAATTAGGCTCGAGATACTCAATGAGCGACTTCGACTCCATCTATGCCCACAAACCGGTTATTCAAATCGGTGTTAGTAGTTGTTTGCTGGGTGAAAAAGTTCGCTATGATGGCGGGCATAAGCAAAATGCCTATATCATTCAAACCTTAGGCAAGTATTTCGAATTTAAGTCATTCTGTCCAGAAATGAGTATTGGCCTCGGTGTGCCGCGCGAGACCTTGCGCATTATAGAAACATCCAGCGGTCATCGCTGTGTTCGTGTAATAGATTCTTCCTTTGATGTTACAGATCAATTGACTCAACTGGCGGATGAGCAACGCCATTGGCCGAGCGGCCTGTGCGGTTATGTTTTTAAAAAAGGTTCTCCCAGTTGCGGAATTGGTGGTGGTAAATTATATAGGGGTGAACACATCTCTTTAGATGCTGTGGGGGTTTTTGCCAAACGATGACAAGAAAATTTTCCCTGGTTACCCGTTGAAGATGAGTCTCGGCTGGAGGATGTGGGGTTAAGAGAAAATTTTATACGCCGAGTTTTTGTTATGCAACGATGGCAACGTCTTTGCCAAAAGAATTTATCTTTGACGACCTTAGCCTTATTTCATCAACATCATCAGTTGGATATTATGAGTCACCAATTGAACGCGAATGCCGAATTAGAAAGTTTGATTGCGAGCACCAGGCCTGACGAGGTCGATGCTGTCGCTGCCCTCTATATCGCCCTGTTAATGAAGATCATGAAGACTCCAGCCAGTCGAGAGAACCATGTAGTCGTTCTGCAAACCATTCTAAATGACATGAAGTCATGTTACGCCAAGGCGCTCGACCAAGACGCGGAGAAGGAGCTTGTCCAGATCATAGGTCAATATGGTTTGGGTAACTTGTCGTTAATGGCTCCAATCAAATTGTTAAAATCTCATATTGAGAAAAGGGCCAAATATAATGAAAC
>JAESQG010000162.1 GCA_016765265.1 Pseudomonadales bacterium
TGATTGTTCGATTTCCTCGATGATTTCTCTGTAGTCAAAGTGTCTTGAGCGGGGTAAGACACAGGTGGCTCCACTGACCAACGGTGCAAAGAAGTTCTTCTGCGTTAAATCAAAGCCCACAGAGCTGACTATCATAATGCGATCATCTGGGCCCATGTTAAACTCGCGGGTGTACCAGTTGAGAAGATTGATCTCTGCCCGATGTACCGCTCCAGTGGCCTTGGGCAGACCTGTGGAGCCAGAGGTGAAGATTATATACAACAATTGCTCGGCGCTAATGTCCAGGCCGGGATTATCTAGAGATGTGTTGAGTTGTAGTTCACTTAAATCGCGAGCTAACCCTTTTTCACTGAACAGGTCTTGGGTGGCTTGGTGGGTGACAACGCAGACTAGCTCGGCGTTCTCTACCATATAATCTAAACGATCTTTAGGATAGCTTGCATCAAGAGGGACGTAGGTAGCGCCTGACTTTATAATGCCTAATAGCGCCACTATCATCTCGGCTGAACGCTCTAGACAAAGCCCGACTCGATCACCGATATTGACCCCCGTTGCAGTCAATCCATGGGCCACTTGATTGGCTTGTTGGTTTAACTCCCGATAACTGAGGCTGACATCACCGCAAATCACTGCGGGTTGATCTGGCGTCTTCTCTACCTGCTGCTCAATACGGGTGGCTACCGACTCCTCTCGGTTATAGTCTCGCTCTGCGTTATTCCACTGTTGCAACTGTTGATCTGTCTCGGCAGAGCACAGCATATTGATCACGCTNACGGGNANNTCGGTGTTAACAGCNAGCTCTGCCAGTAGNGTTTGNAAGTGATCCACCAGGCTTTGCACNCTGGACTCATNGAATAATTCTGTGCGATAGGCAAACTGACCGGCGAATTGACCCTCCACTTCTTGCATCGACAGNGTGAGATCGAATTTGGCTAGTTCTACATCCGTGCCCAGTGCCTCAAATTTTAAACCCGATTGGACTATTCCTTCGGCTAGCGGGCCTTGATCAAGCGGGGTATTTTGTAGCATAAACATCGCTTGGAACAGGGGCGTGTGACTCATATCCCTCGCCACATTTAACTCATCCACGATGCGCTCAAAAGGCACATCTTGATGATCATAGGCGGTGAGAGTGTTGTCTTTGACTAGGGATAGATACTGCTCAAAGGATTGATCTGGCTCTATCGGGCTGCGCAAGCAGAGTGTATTAACAAATACCCCGATTAAGGGCTCTAGTGCTTCTTGGGTTCGATTGGCGATTGGTGAACCCACGGCGAAATCTACTTGGCCGCTGTGGCGATATAACAGCACATTAAGCACCGCTAACAAGGTGATAAACGGGGTTGCCCCTTGTTGTTGTCCTATCTGATAAATCGCCTGGCTGATCTCACGGCTTAAGGTAAAACTAATGTGAGCACCCTTGGCCCCTTGTACGGGTAATCGGGCGTAATCGGTGGGTAATTCTAAATTGGGCACGCCCTCTAAATGGGTNCGCCANTANGATANNTGNTGCTCCAGCACNTCNCCTTGTAACCAAGCGCGTTGCCAGTGGGCNAAATCGGGATATTGNAGGGGNAGNGGCGATAACANNGAGCCNCCGCCCATGGNATCACTGGANTCTGANAAATACAACAGCGCTATCTCTTTTACCAATATCCCCAATGACCAACCATCGGAAATAATGTGATGCATATTGGCTACCAGTACAAATNCCTTATCCTCCAGCTGATACAAGGTCGCTCGCATTAAGGGGCCGGTACGCAAATCAAAAGCGGTCATGGCATCCATGGCCACCAAACCTTTCACTTCCGCTTCCACTTCCGCATTGTCATCTGATGCAAGATGGCGCAAATCAATTAAGTTTAGCGCAGGATAATCACGGTTGTAGTCTGCAGCGTCATGTATAACTTGAAACACCTGACCCGATGCGTCGTCTACTTGGAAGGTAGTGCGTAAACTCTCGTGTCTTTCAACAATGCTTTTAAAGCTATTGGCAAAAGCATCTAATTTCAGATCACCTCGAATCCTAATGGCGGTAAACATATTGTACGCTGCACTTTGATGGTCTAGNTCTTGTAAAACAAACAAGCGCTGTTGCGCGAAAGACAAAGGGATCTGCTGGCTACGATCAACCACCACTATGGGCGGCATATTTAATTGTTCTACACGCTGACTTTGTTCAATTATCGCTGCTAAGCCCACGACTGTGGGCGTATCAAATAGTTTCCTTAAAGGTAACTCAACATGAAACAGGGTTCGCACACGGGCCACTACTTGAGTTGCTAAAAGGGAATGGCCTCCTAAGTCGAAGAAACTATCGTAGACCCCCACTTGTTCGACATTTAACACACTTTTCAATATATCAACCAAGGTTTTTTCTAGCGGAGTTCTAGGCGCAACGTATTTCTCTAAACCACTAGAAACATCTTTAGGTAGAGCATGCCGATCAAGCTTGCCATTCGCGTTAAGTGGCCAACTCTGCAAAACATGTAAGCCACTAGGCACCATATAATCGAGTAAATAATCCCGTAACACGGTACGCCACTCGGTTTGAACCAGCACCTCACTGTCACTCAACACGTAGGCAATCAACTTTTCATCTTGCAAGAGTACTAAACTATCTTTCACCCCTTCTAGTTGTCTAAGAGCGAATTCAATTTCGCCTAACTCAATCCGCTGACCTCTTACCTTAACCTGAAAATCGCTACGCCCCACGTATTGCAACAAGCCATCCGTGTCCCAAAAAACTAAATCCCCAGTCCGATAAACACGCTCACCCGTAAGAGAACTAGTAACGAAGACCTCATCTTCTAATTCCTGCCGATTCAGATAGCCAGCGCCAACCCCTTGCCCACCAATAATCAGCTCACCCACCAGACCCTGCGGTAACAGCTGCTGATGCTGATTCACTACCCATAACTGTACATTGTCATTAGCCACACCTAAGGGCACCGCTTTGTCGTAATACTGCTGTGGCTCAGACACCACATAGTACGATGCTATATCGGTACACTCAGTGGGACCGTAGCTATTGACCACCGTACATTGACAACTATCACTCTCCAACCAGCCCCTTAAATCGGGCATTCGTATAGGCTCTCCGCCGAGGATAACCGTCTTTAAAGAAGATAAGGT
>JAESQG010000163.1 GCA_016765265.1 Pseudomonadales bacterium
AAGCCGGTCGGTATTTGCCGGAGTACAAAGAGGTTCGTGCTAAAGCAGGTGATTTCATGTCGGTTTGTCAGAACCCCCAGTTAGCCTGCGAAGTCACTCTACAACCTTTAGAAAGGTTTGAGCTTGATGCCGCTATTCTTTTCTCTGATATTCTGACCATCCCTGACGCTATGGGCTTGGGCTTGTATTTCGAAGCAGGCGAGGGTCCACGGTTTAAAAAAGTGATTGATAGTGCAGAAGATGTTGCTGCTTTAACCGTGCCTGACCCCAAGGCTGATCTCAGTTATGTTATGGATGCGGTAAGCGTTATTCGGCGAGAATTAAATGGACGTGCACCGCTGATTGGGTTTAGTGGCAGCCCGTGGACTTTGGCCACTTATATGGTTGAGGGGGGATCCTCTAAAGATTTTCGTAAGATTAAGCGGATGATGTATGAGTCGCCCTTGGTGTTACACCAGTTACTTGATGTGCTGGCGCAAGCGGTTATTTTATATTTGAATGAACAAATCCGTAGCGGTGCACAAGCGGTGCAAATTTTCGATACTTGGGGTGGGGCTTTGAGTACGCCTTGCTATAAAGAGTTTTCACTGCAGTATATGAAGAAAATCGTAGACGGTCTTATCAAGGAGCATGATGGAGAGCAAGTTCCATCCATACTTTTTACCAAAAATGGTGGCCTGTGGTTGGAAGATATTGCTGACAGTGGTTGTCAGGGGGTTGGTCTTGATTGGACCGTAGAGATAGAGCAGGCGAAGGCGCGAGTAGGCAGTCGCGTTGCGCTACAAGGTAATATGGATCCATCGGTACTCTATAGCTCACCAAAACGTATAGCGGAAGAGGTGGGACGAATATTGAAAGGGTTTGGCAGCGGATCAGGGCATGTTTTCAATCTGGGGCATGGCATACCGCTGGATGTGAAACCTGAAAATGCAAAAGTATTTATCGATACCGTGCACGAACAGAGCCTGGCTTTTCATTAATGCCTGTGCGGGCTAATTTCTATCAGGAGTACGAGGATTTTTGCGAGTACAATAGTCAGACTCGCTGTTAGTGCATATAACCAAAGCGAGTACCAGCGAGGGTTGTTTCGCTTTATCACCTCTAGTTGCTGTACAAAAACCACTTCGCAGGCACCATTGCCCATATCCTCTCTCTTTGTCGTCTATAGGCTTTGCCATAGTTGGAGCACTGCCATGTGGGCCCCTGGTCCAGAGCTTGACGTTGGAAATTACAATGTGGACAAACTGGCTTTGGCATAATATTAATGATAGACCGCTATCGATAATCTCAATCGCAGCATCTAATATAGCTAATTGAGCGCAGGAACTTTTTTAAGATAGTTAGTGTTACACTGTTAATGGGTATCTAAAATAATGGGTATCTAAAAATCAAAACAGTCATCAATATTACTTGAGAACTTTCATTTCATGAGCGCCTGGTCATCAGACAAGGATCCGCAAGCGGATCGCGAAGCACAAAATTACGATAACCCTATACCGAGTCGCGAGTATATCGCCGCGTATCTAGCTGAGGTTAGTGGTCCTGTTTCGCAAGGGCAGCTGGCTAGCGTCTTCAAGCTGGACAGGGATGAAGTTCAAGAGGAAGCGCTACGCCGACGATTGAGGGCGATGGAGCGTGATGGCCAATTGATTCGAAACCGCAAGGGCGCCTACGGCCTAGTTGATAAAATGGATCTAATTCGAGGCCGAGTCATGGGGCACCGTGATGGGTTTGGTTTTGTGTTGCCAGAGGACGGTAGTGAAGATCTTTTTCTCAGTCCACGGCAAATGCGATTGGTCTTTGATGGTGATCGAATCTTGGCGAGAGTCTCTGGTATTGATCGTCGAGGTCGCAAGGAAGGTCATATTGTAGAGGTGCTTGAGCATAACACCACGAATATAGTGGGCCGATTTTACAATGAAAGTGGTGTGATTTTTGTAGAACCCGATAATCGACGAATAAATCAAGATATTCTTATTGCTCGTGAAAATTGTGGTGATGCGGTTACTGGCCAAGTTGTCGTAGTGGAAATTATTGTGCACCCTGGAATCCGCACTCAACCGCAAGGCAGGGTTATTAATATTTTGGGTGATCATATGGCACCTGGGATGGAAATTGATATTGCGCTGCGTTCCCATGAAATTCCCTTTGAGTGGCCCAGTGATGTTTTGCGTCAAACAGATTTAGTCCCGACTACCGTGGAGGAGTCTGCGAAGCTACAGCGTATTGATTTAAGACACTTGCATTTAGTGACTATTGATGGCGAAGATGCGCGGGATTTCGATGATGCCGTCTATTGCGAAGAAAAAAAATCAGGTGGCTGGCGTTTGAGGGTCGCCATAGCGGATGTTTCCCACTATGTGAANGTNGGNAGTGCNTTAGATCAAGAGGCAAAAAGGCGCGGTAATTCAGTTTACTTTCCTGAGAAAGTAATTCCCATGCTGCCGGAGGTGTTGTCCAATGGCTTGTGCTCGCTCAATCCTAATATAGACAGGCTTTGTTTGGTGTGCGAAGCAAACGTCAGTGCATTGGGCAAGGTTACCCAGTATCGATTTTATGAAGGGGTGATGCGTTCTCGGGCGCGTTTAACTTATACGGAAGTAGGCGCATTTCTCGTTGCAGAAAATAAGAAAAGGCCTAAGGGAAAAGAGTTTGATCTGAGCCCATTTCCCACTATTGCTGCGCAGCCCGACTTAGTCCAGCCNCTAAGAAATTTGAATAAGCTGTTCATTGCATTAAGAAGCGCACGGGAAGAGCGTGGTGCAATAGACTTTGATAGTAATGAAACTCGGATAGTCTTTGGTGAGGACCGAAAAATAGTAGAGATTGTCCCAGTTGAACGAAACGACGCGCATAAGCTGATTGAAGAAATGATGTTATGTGCGAACGTCTGCACTGCTAAATTATTAGAAAAATATAAATTACCGGGATTGTATCGCAATCACGATGGCCCTAAAGATGAAAAATTAACTAATTTACGGGCTTTTCTGAGTGAATTAGGGATTACCTTGCCGGGCAAGGCAAAACCACAGCCAAAAGATTTTCAGACCGTGCTCAGTAGCATCAAGAATCGCTCAGATGCGCACTTAATTCAAACAGTCATGTTACGCTCCATGTCTCGAGCCGCTTATAGCCCTGAGAATAAAGGGCATTTTGGTTTGGGTTATAAAGCCTATGCCCATTTCACTTCTCCTATAAGACGATATCCTGATTTGTTAGTGCATAGAGCTATTCGGTTTTTGATACATAATAGTCCTGAAGTACGCCAAGTACATAGTGTTGAGGGAGTGCAGCCTTTATCGAAAAAAGAGTGGTTGCCNTATGATATGGCNGGCATGTTGGTGTTGGGCGAGAATAGTTCTGGTACCGAGCGTAGGGCGGATGATGCGACACGNGATGTGGTTGACTGGTTAAAATGCGANTTTATGACTAGCAGAGTNGGAGAGGTNTTCCCNGGTGTGGTGAGTTCCGTCACCGCTTTTGGATTGTTTGTGGAGTTGAAAGATATCTATGTGGAAGGGTTGGTGCATATATCCGTACTGCCCGGAGACTACTACCACTTTGATCCGATTAAGCATCGTTTAAACGGAGAGAGAACAGGGGTAAATTTTCGTCTTGGTGATGAAATAGTGATACGTGTGGTGAAAGTCAATTTGGATGATCGAAAAATTGATTTTGAATTAGTAGGAGAACCACAGTCAAAAAGAAGAAAAAAATCAACTAAAGGTCCAATAAAAAAAGGGGCTAAAAGGTCAAAACATACAAAAAACGGTTCAAAGAAGACGACGAAAGTGAGTGCAAGTAGCACCAGCGAAAATAAAGTGAAGAAAAAGAGCGCCGCTAAAAAAAGTGTTGTGAAAAATAGCGCCGTAAAAAAAGACGGTACGAAAAAAGCCAGTACAAAAAAATCTACNGTTAAGAAAGACGCTGTTAAAAAAGGTACTGTTAAGAAAGGTACTGTTAAAAAAGGTACTGTTAANAAAGGCACTGTGAAAAAAAATGTCGTAACAAAGAGNGCTGAAAAAAAAGGAACAGTAAAAAAAGTAAAGCCGGCTGTTAAACCGAAGAAACGCTAACGTGTAGTATGGTAATACCAACGAAATAATGAAAGATAATNCAAAAAAAGGCCCTAACAAAAACGCCAGCGCAAAAACTGAGTGGTTATATGGTTTGCATGCTGTGAAAGCGGTTTTCGACANGCACCCAGAGCGTGTTTTAGAGCTGTACGTACTTGAAAGTCGTCATGACGATCGAATCGACGAGATTTTATCCTTGGCAAAGGTGGTGGGNGTTCATGTCGGTGAGGCAANCAAACAGGAGTTAGAGAAGCGAGCAGGAGTACGCCAGCATCAAGGGGTTGTTGCACGGACACGTTTAGCGCCGGTGCAGGGAGATGCCGAATTAAATCAAATGTTAGACAACTTGCACGAACCGCCTTTTTTACTTGTTTTGGATACGGTGACTGATCCCCACAACCTGGGAGCCTGTTTGAGATCTGCTGACGCGGCGGGTGTGCATGGGGTCATCGCCCCAAANGATAAATCCGTGGGACTCAATAGCACAGTAAAGAAAGTAGCAGTGGGGGCGGCAGAAACAGTGCCATTTTATCAGGTAACTAATCTCGCCCGTTGTCTAAGNGAATTAAAAAACAGGAATATATGGTGCGCGGGGGCTGTTCTCGATGTAGCGGCACTGAGTTTGTATAATGTAGATCTAAAAGGGCCATTAGCGTTGATTATGGGGGCGGAAGGTGAAGGTTTGCGACGACTAACAAAAGAACACTGTGATCAGCTACTCTTTATCCCCATGGGTGGTGGAGTGAGTAGTTTAAATGTATCGGTGGCCACAGGTGTTTGTCTATTCGAGGCAGTACGGCAAAGACAGTTAACGTCATAGCTAAGGAAATGAGTTTGAATAAACAACTTTTTAGTATTAAGGCTATTTTGCCGATTATCGTATTGCTAGGCGGGAGCATACAAGCGACCTTGTGCCAGGCTGATCTTGCGGTGGGCGGTCGNATTGGGTCTCTGGGAGTTGGTGTCGACATTGCCAAACATTTAAAGGGTGGTGTTAATCTTAGAATTTCTTTTAGCGCGTATCAGTTCGAGTATGAGTCCACAGAAGAGAATATCAGCTATGAATTTGAATTGGACATAGGAGCAACTGGCCTACTGATTGACTGGCACCCTTTTAAGGGCAACATGCGAGTTACCAGCGGGGTTTATTCTAATTCCACAACGCTGATGGGCGTGGCGACTCCCACCGATGGTAACTATGGAATTGGGGGAGGTAGTTATAGTCCCGAAGTTATCGGTGACCTGATCGCAACAATAGATTTAGGCTCAACAGCACCCTATATCGGGCTAGGGTGGGGGTATGATCTTAGAGAAACCGGCATCGGGTTCGTGATGGATGTTGGGATATTGGTACAGGCCTCTCCACAGGTAACCATGACGACAGAATTCCCTGGCGGAGATCAGTTGCAAGCAGACTTAGATTCAGAGGCTGCGGAATTGGAAGATAGTTTGAGTGTTTTCCAGCTTTATCCTGTTGTTATGTTTGGCGTGGCCTATGCCTTCTAGGGAGATCCTATTTTGATGGCGGGTATTGGCTTTGCGCAAAGCGCGCTCTAGTTGAGAAAAGGGTTTTTCTTTAACGCTATTAATTCCCAATTGATTAATTCGTACTTGATTAAATCGCAAATAATGTTCTGCGATCTGATTGGGTGTGATACGAAACTGTTCATCTAGATTGTCCGGGGTTGTTATCATCATTGTAGAAATGGCTTGTGCTGCGATATCGGTGTCAGCGTAAATGGCGCCATTTATCTGTGGGAGGGGGAATAAGGATAACGCTGCCTTATTGTTAGCTAGCAATATCGGATCTTCATTTTCCAACGCATAAGCGCTTTCTACGCAAACGCTGAAAATAAGAATTGTTGTGAAGAGAGCGGTTGTTATTATTTTTTGTCTGTTGTTCATGTTATGTTCCCTTTGGCCTATGTGACACGAAAACTCGAGTGTTATGTCAATTGGCTAATTCAGCTGTTATTTTGACCAGTCCGGACCAGTCTACTTCGCATGATGAGGCGAGTCCATTCTATTGGGTTACGAATTGTACTTCATTTACACAATCCCTTGATTTAGGTAGGTAAGTCGAATACAATCCGCCGTCTTTTTCTACTACGCTANTCTTAACAGTGCTCTTTGCACCACTACACACTTTGTGTGGTTTAGACTTTACGTAATAGAGGAAAATTATGTTCGAATGTCGGTATAGCCGTTAATTCGATGAGCAAAGCTGCTATATTTTCTTATTGTAACTTTAGATTTTTGTCGTTGAAGTTAATGCAATAGGGCTAAAATTAGCAAACCAATCTAACTCCTTGCTTTACATGGAAAATACTCTGCGTGCAGGTTGTACCATGAAGGCTAGAAACCCATAGGGAGCATTAAATGAGACACTATGAAGTTGTCGTCATGATACACCCAGATCAAAGTGATCAAGCTAGCGCAATGATCGAGCGTTATACCGGTTCTGTGAANGAGTCTGGTGGAACTGTACATCGNCTGGAAGACTGGGGGCGCCGTCAGTTGGCATACCCAATCAACAAAATCCATAAAGCNCATTATTTTTTGATGAATATCGAATGNGATCAAAATGCAATCGATGAACTGACGAATGCCTTTCGNTTNAATGATGCGGTTATCCGCAACTTAGTGGTTCGGCGTAAGAAAGCTATCACTGAGGAATCTCCTCTTGCCAAAGCAAGTGAAGAGAGGCTAGGTGAAGATAGGGAAAGACGAAGTGACCAAGGCGCATCCGAAAATCGGCCGAGCCCTGAAGTCCAAGCTGAAACGAGTACCCCTGAAACGAGTACTGCTGAAGTCCAAGCTGAAGTCCAAGCTGAAACGAATAGCGTTGAAGGCGAAGAGTAATCGTACCGAGTCAAGTTGAATATACTGATTATGCTTTAGGGGCCTGTGCAACATAATCGTTTAGACATATCCGGTGTGATCTGTAGGGTAGGGGAGACAAAACGTAGCCCCAGCGGAGTACCTCATACCCGTTTTATGATAGATCACCAGTCTACACAACTGGAATCTGGGCGAGAGCGCAGGATCGAATGTCGAATATCGGTTCAGCTGAGCGGTGATGAATATGCACAGGAAAGGGGTAGGTTGTTAGTAGGGAAAGCCGTTCATCTGGAGGGCTTCCTNACAAAAAACAGCTTTCGCGACGACCCCTCCTGGACTAAGTTGCAGGTTACNAAGATTACATTTCTAGATTGAGTTAAGGAGACAGACATGTCACGTTTTTACCGACGCAGAAAATTCTGCCGATTTACTGCCGAAGGCATTACTGAAATCGATTACAAAGATATTAGTGTTTTAAGAAATTACATCACTGAAACAGGCAAAATCGTACCAAGCCGAATTACGGGTACTCGAGCGCGCTANCAACGACAGTTGGCGCGCGCTGTGAAACAAGCCCGTTACTTGTCGTTGTTGCCGTACTCGGACCAGCATTAATTAATATACCTCGCGTCCCAAGTTTGTGTGTGGTTTTTGGGTATTNGGTTCGTGGGATAAATGATGGGTAGGATAGAAAATGAAGGCTCTAGCTGAGCTCGTGATGCGAGGGAGGTTACCGGCGGCCCTACTCGCGCTTTTGTGTGCCGCATTGCCCANGCTTTCGTGGTTAGCCGCAGCAATAGTTGTGCTAATTACATTACGCAAAGGCGGAAGAGAAGGGGCCCTTATTTTACTGGCCGCTCTTGCTCCGTCGGTACTGATGGGNGAAAANGTCGAAGTGATAACGGTGTCGGCTGTGTTAGTTGCATATATTAGCGCTAGTGTATTGAGGTCAACGGTTAATCTTAGCTACAGTTTGCTGAGCTTATTCTTTTGCTCAGCGTTACTGCTGATAGGGCTTATTAATCAGCCTGAGGGTGTACTGGAATTACTCAAGCAGATATTAGAAAGTCAGCTCACCTTNTTAGAAGTAGGTAGTACTGCGGGAATAAAGGGCCANGACTTTGTGCATTTGCTGGCAGTTCAAAGTATCAGTTATGGCATAGGACTAACTGCGCTAGTGGGTTTGTTGGTCGGGCGGTGGTGGCAAGCGACATTATTTAATCCGGGAGGGTTTCAAAAGGAGTTTCACGCATTACGGTTTTCTCCTTTCATGACGATCTTATTGTTCATGCTTTCCATTGTAGGATTTGGTGGCGCAGAGGTATTTGGAATGATGGGTACTGATCTGCCTACGGCAAGTGCGGTAGGGGATCATTCGGCGTTTGATTCCAGCTTGAAGTTGCTTAATGTGGCGGCGATTACTTCGTTGATGACCTTGCCACTGTTGATTACTGGTGCCGCGATTGTACACAGTATAGTAAAAGCAAAACACGCTGGCGTATTTTGGCTAGTGGGATTTTATATCACTTTGCCTATTACGAATACGATGGTGTATTTGATGGTGTTGGTAGATGGTTTTGTTGATATCCGCAGTAGGCTGGGACAGCAACCTGATAGTTAGATGAACGCAGGTGAGCATTTAGAATTACGTTTAATATTGAGGTAGACAAAATGGAAATAATTTTATTAGAAAAAGCTCGTAATTTGGGTGATTTAGGTGACCAGGTGTCAGTGAAAGCGGGTTATGGTCGAAATTTTTTAATTCCTCAAGGTAAAGCTGTGCCCGCTACTAAGGACAATGTGAAGCACTTTGAAAGCCGTCGAGCAGAGCTAGAAAAGAAAGCTTCAGAGGGTAAGGCCGTTGCGGAAGGGCGCTTGGAAAAGTTAGAACAGCTATCTATAACTATCGCTGCAAATTCGGGTGAGGAAGGAAAGCTATTTGGATCAATTGGCACCCGTGATTTGGCTATGGCCATCACTGAAGCCGGCGCCCCTATTGAAAAAGCAGAAATTCGTTTGCCCCAAGGTGCAATTCGCCTGGTGGGAGACTATGAAATCGCAATTCAGTTGCATAGCGAAGTTGTTGGCGTTGTTAAGGTCGCGATTGTGGCAGAATAGCTACTGGTGGGTTTAGCTGAGGTTCGAGCTTTACCGCCAGGTTTGGTTCTATTCCCGCATTGGTCCTGTTATTTTGAAATGTGATTTTAACATTTTGTTTACACCTCCCCCTCATCTTAGCAGGACGCTTTCGTGCTGCTATTTTCTCATTGAGATGTTTCTAATCACCGTATCTAATCACCGTATCTAGGCACATTGATGGTCGCGGTATCGTCGTATAAGACATATCAACTGTTCTATTCTCACAATCTCTAGCGTAGTGCTAAACTAGTCAATTCCTCGTCTCTATCGTTGCGGCTCAATAGCTGACGATGAGACAATAGCTGCGGGAAACACAATGCCGATTGAATAAAGTACAAATGGAATGCTATGACCGAGATAATTGTTGATCGTGATGCAGGTGGAATTCAGCAATCTAGGGGCAGTGTCGATACGGAAGTTGCCGCCATCAAAGTGCCCCCTAATTCTGTAGAAGCCGAGCAATCTGTGCTCGGCGGTTTGATGCTTGATAGTAGTGCCTGGGACGATATTGCAGAACGAGTCACCGATGTTGATTTTTATCGCTATGATCATCGGCTTATATTTAGCGTAATAGGCCGGTTAGCTGAAGAGGCAAAACCTGTTGATGTGGTCACTGTTCAAGAAGCTCTGGCTAATAGAGGAGAAATTGAAGACTGTGGCGGACTTCCTTATTTAGCCGAGCTGGCTAAAAACACGCCTAGTGTTGCGAACATTAAAGCTTACGCTGATATTGTTCGTGAGCGATCGGTATTGCGTCAAATGATTGCTGTATCCAATGAAATTGCCTCTAGCGCTTTTAGCCCCGATGGCCGAGATACCGCAGAATTGTTGGATACCGCCGAGCGGAAAGTGTTTGAAATTGCAGAGCAAAGCAATCGCAACAAAGGAGGCCCTCAAGCAATCAAGCCTCTTTTAGCGAAGGCGGTTGATAAGATCGACGAGTTGTTTTCCTCTGATAATGCGATTACTGGTATCACTACTGGGTTTTCTGATTTGGATAATATGCTATCGGGATTGCAGCCCTCCGACTTGGTGATTGTGGCTGGACGACCATCAATGGGCAAGACTACCTTTGCCTTGAATGTATCAGAAAATGCGGCCTTAAAAACCGGCAAACCTGTGTTGATCTTTAGTATGGAGATGCCAGGTGAATCCCTGGTAATGCGGATGCTGTCCTCGTTGGGGCGAATCGACCAAACACGGATTCGAAGTGGTCGCTTGGAGGAGGATGACTGGCCACGCTTAAACTCTGCTATTAGTTTGTTGGCGGACCAAAAAATCTATATCGACGATGCTCCTGGTCTAAGCCCCACCGAGTTGCGCGCTCGTGCAAGGCGAATTTACAGGGAACATGGCGAGCTAGGATTAATAATGGTGGATTACCTGCAACTTATGCAGGTGTCAGGCTCAAACAGTCGGGTGGAAGAAATTTCAGAAATCTCGCGTTCACTAAAAGGGCTTGCAAAAGAATTAAATACACCAGTGATGGCCCTTTCTCAGCTCAATCGAGGGCTAGAACAACGGCCCAATAAACGTCCCATCATGTCAGATTTGCGGGAGTCGGGCGCAATTGAGCAGGATGCTGATGTGATTATGTTTATCTATCGAGATGAGGTTTATAACGAGGATAGCGCTGACAAAGGGATGGGTGAAATCATTATCGGCAAGCAGCGTAATGGACCCATTGGCACCGTGCGATTGGCCTTTTTAGGAAGGTATACCAAGTTCGAGGATTTGGCCCACGACTATTCGGGTAGTTTTAATTAGATTTGGCGTTTTAGCAGATTTGACGTTTTAGCATAGGTTTTGATGTTTTAGCATAGGTAACGAAAGGATCCCTCGATGAGTAGAGACACGTGTGCGTATATCAACGTGGGTGCGCTGAGACACAATTTATCGCGGGTGCGCCATTTCGCACCCAATCAAAAAATATGGGCGGTGATAAAAGCCGATGGGTATGGCCACGGATTATTAAATGTAGCCAGTGCTTTAAATGATGCAGAGGGCTTTGGTGTCGCGCATCTTGATGAAGCCATGGAATTAAGAGACAGCGGTATATTGCACCCGTTATTAATTCTAGAGGGTGCTTGGGATAGTCAAGAGTTAACTAAAGCAGTGCGTCGACGTTTTCAGTTGGTGGTTCACCAATGGGAACAAATCGAAATGCTAGAAAATACACAGCTCTCTGACCCTGTTATGATTTGGCTTAAAATCGATACCGGCATGAATCGTTTAGGTATCGCTATGGATGATTTTAACAAGGCCTATCAGCGACTGCAAAATTGTAAGCAGGTCAGGTGTGTAAACCTGATGACACACTTTTCTTGTGCGGATAATTTGGATAACCCGTCCACTTTAAAACAAATAGAGAGCTTTAATGACACGGTAGGTGATTTACCGGGTTGTCGTAGTATGGCAAATTCAGCCGGCATACTGGGATGGACCGACAGTTTGGCAGACTGGGTTAGACCTGGCATCGCATTGTTTGGCGGCTGTCCTATACAAGGGAAAATGCCATCTGATTTTGGTTTAAAGCCAGTAATGACGCTCCAGTCAAAGTTGATTGCTATTCAAAATGTCAAAGTAGGCGAGAGTGTAGGCTATGGGGCCAAGTGGACGGCGCAAGAACCCACTCGAGTGGGTGTTGTCGCTATTGGCTATGGCGATGGGTATCCACGTCACGCCGTAGATGGAACACCGGTATTGATTCGAGGTTACCTTGCACCGATAGTCGGATTAGATTCTATGGATATGATTACTATCAATTTAAATAATGTTGAGCATGCGAAAACCGGTGACCCAGTTACCTTATGGGGAGATGGACTAGCAGCTGAAATTGTCGCGGAAAAGTGCGATACCATCAGCTACGAACTTTTTTGTAAAATTACCTCCAGAGTAAAAAAAGAGATTGTTCATTCCTAGGCGTGAGGTTTTGGCGGTACGAAGTGTAGTGGAGCGTGGTTGTGGTAAAAAGAAAAAGTGCTTACGTTTGTAATGATTGCGGTGCGGACTACACAAAATGGCAGGGTCAATGTGGTAGTTGCGGTGTATGGAATAGCCTGTCGGAAGTAAGGCTCTCTGGCCCCGCAAATAAAATAAAAAAAAATGAAGGTTATACTGGCGCGCGCTCAGAAGTACAGATACTCAATGATATTGATTTGCAGCATGTGCCGCGTATTCCTTCAGGAATGGATGAGTTCGACCGAGTGCTAGGTGGTGGCTTAGTCCCCGGTTCTGCGGTTTTGATCGGTGGTCATCCGGGAGCAGGAAAAAGCACATTACTGTTGCAAGTAATGTGTATGCTGGCAAAAGAAATGCCCGCTCTTTATGTGACTGGGGAAGAGTCCCTGCAGCAAGTGGCTATGCGAGCGACACGTTTAGAGCTGCCGATGGAGTCGCTGCAACTATTTTCGGAAACCAATGTAGAAGACATTTGTAATACGGCAATGAAGTTGCAGCCGAAACTGTTGGTTGTTGACAGTATTCAGGTTGTGCATATGGATGATGTGCAATCCGCTCCGGGCAGTGTGTCGCAAGTGCGAGAAAGTGCGGCTTATTTAATTCGGTATGCCAAACAAACCAATACGGTTTTGTTTCTGGTCGGTCATGTTACCAAAGAGGGATCCTTGGCGGGACCTAAGGTCTTAGAGCACATGATTGATACATCGATCATGTTGGAAAGCACTACGGATAGTCGTTTTAGAACGTTAAGAGGCACCAAAAATCGTTTTGGCGCAATTAATGAAATTGGCGTTTTCGCCATGTTGGAAACTGGGTTAAAAGAAGTAAAAAACCCCAGTGCTATTTTTCTGAGTCGATCAGAGGAGTTGGCAGCGGGAACGCTGGTAACCGTCATATGGGAAGGGACTCGGCCACTGTTGGTGGAGTTGCAAGCCCTGGTGGATGAAAGTTCCTTAGGCAACCCGCGGCGTGTAGCAGTAGGGTTGGATCAAAACCGGCTTGCTATGTTGTTGGCTGTATTGCATCGACATGGAGGACTCCATGTCGGCGATCAAGATGTGTTTATAAACGTGGTGGGTGGCGTTAAAGTGACGGAAACTAGCACTGATCTTGCGCTTCTGATGTCAGTTGTTTCCAGCTTTAAAGACCATGTGTTAGCGCAAGATCTGATTGTATTTGGAGAAGTTGGGCTGACTGGGGAGATTCGGCCTGTGCCCAATGGACAGGAGCGGATACAAGAAGCGGCCAAGCACGGGTTTAAAAAAGCAATCGTTCCTAAAAGTAATATGCCGAAAGAGCCTATATCTGGGATGGAAATTATAGGGGTCTCTAAACTCGCTGACGCTTTAGAATATTTATCCTAGGTCTACAAGTTTTTGTATCGACTCATATCAAAAATGCCGGCCTCGGTAATATTAGTTTCTTCTAAATAAGTGGAGAAGTCATGAAATATTGCCCAGAAATCTGGATGTGTTCGTCTTACTCCCCAGATCTCAATTATTTCTTCAAACTCAGTTTGTGTGGATACTTGCTGAAGCTTGCCCACTAATAACGGAATGTCTTTTGCCGACAAGTTAAAAATAAAATTGGGGTAGCTTCCGAGAATGCCCGGATAAATGGTTAAGGTGTCGTTTTCCGGGATTAGACGGCTATTTTCTCCAAATATATAAGCGACATTACTATGGGCTCTATTTCGAATTAAGGAATACACTTGGCGCTCTTCGTTATCGAAAACACGAATAAATGTAATGTCAGGGAAAAAACGGATGGCTTCAATGTCCTTAGCCGACAGAGTGGTTAGTTGACTCAATGCTTGGTCGGCTCGTTGAAAGGATAGGGAGACACTGTGCCGGGCACAGTCGTTGTTTTTGCAGCGGTTAATGCTGTCGGTGTAGCGATTGATGTGTCTGTTATCCCCTAGCAGTAGTTCGATAAATTCTGCCATGGCATCTTCCTTCTGGTAAGAGATAGCAGAGGGTGTGATGTCATCAACATTTTCGTAGCGTAGCATCAGCTTTAATTTAGCCGTATCTTGGTACCATTGACCGAGAAGTTCTCGGCGTTTTTTAGCCGGCATAAACCGTAAGAAATTCAATTCAGACTCGTTTCGAATTAAATCAAAGTAGAGGCGTGTTTGGGCTTGGTGTAGCACGTTACCAAAAACGTTAAAGTTTACCGCCAGCTCATAGTAACTCCGCTCAAACAAAGGGTAATCCATTACCCACATGGTTTGGGGAACTCTTCCTATCAAACCCTTTCGCACCGTAGCATTGTCGTGATGGCGGAAAATGCTCAAGAGCGCGTTGGTGTTGTATCCCTCACCGTCCCAAATATCTTTAAGGCCTGGACCTAGGGGGCGATTCTTTTGCAGTGCCTTGCGCCGTTGTTTGACATAGCTATAACGTTTTTTCCGGTAATTAACCCACGTGGCTCCCATGGAGAGCAGGTCGTCATCTAGTCCTGGCATACCCAATAGTGGTGTTACGGTTTCTTGGTATGTTTGATCCACTATAAAGAGATCAGAATCTGGAGACTGGAAGAGCACCCAAAAATGATCACGAATAACATCTGTGGCGATTTCTCCTCTACACACCGGACCTCGAATAAAACTTCGAATAAAGAATTCCGCATCATCTAGCATAAATTGATAGCGAGCTTTAGCGGGTATTGCAGCAAAGGTTATGAAGGGATTGGATGTTGATTCCTGGTTGTAGACTGTTTCTTCATTCACCTGCCAATCGCCACTGAGAAAAAGTGTTTTAAACCGTTTTAATTTTCCGGCATTTAAGCCATAAGTAATATGCGTTTTATGAACGATCGTACTGTGGATGGGGCGCAATCGATAATAAAAAGGGAAGCTTGGCTTATCGTTTGGCCGGGCCGTGGCGATAGGTCTAATTGCTTGGTCAGAAGGGGTGCTTGATCTAATGAGTTCAAAAAAATGATTTGATTTCGCCTCTGTAAAATATAAGTGTGCGATGAAAAGGTGTTCGTATAAATACTGGGATACCAGGGACTCTTTATGGCTTTTTTTATTTAGGAAATTCTCCCATTCCGCAATAGATCGAGTTTCGTATTGCGTTAACTGGATAGTTTGAGGAGTTGCCTGCGCGCCTTCAGTTATCCATTGATTTAGGGTTTTGTATTCTTTGTCCGACAACCCTGTCACAGCAAGCGGCATTCCTTGATAAGGTTTCTTTTTTGCGTATTTTCTAAATTCCTTTAACGTGGGACAAGTCATTTTTCGTTTGATGCTAGTGTCTATATTTTGAGGAAGCTTTTTGTTGATTTCAAAGGGGTGACGATGACGCAGGCTAATCATTTGGTGTAAAAGGGAAGCTTGCAATGTGGGGGTCGCTGCTGTTTCATTTCCCAGTACGGAGATAAACCCTTTTTTGCGCCATTCTTCGGTGGAAGTGGCATCCATGAAAAGGCGAGTAGGGTCTTGCGTCAGAGGCCGTTTGCCATTATTGATTAATGTTTTTGATGATCCACGCTGAGCCCCTGCTGCTGAGGTCAGCTTTAATTGGCAAGGCGCATCGTAGCAGGCGTGGCAACTAATACATTTTTTATCGAATATGGGTTTTATGTCATCCTGAAAGGAGATAACGGCATCATTGCTAGCCGGGTTGCCGTAGGCACAGATAGAAAAAATGGCCACGGCGATTAAGCTAATAGTCCGTAAAATGGAGGGTAATACAGAATCAAATAAAATGACTCGAACTGCGCGTTTAATGTTGAGTACTGCGCCCATGACAAAGGGTTCCGTTAAATCTAGGATAATTATCCAAATGCTGAATTAGGGGCGCTGATTATACCAGAAGATGACCAGATAAAAATTCAGTAGGCGGTGGGATGAAGGTGGGTATAGGTATAGGTATAGGTATAG
>JAESQG010000164.1 GCA_016765265.1 Pseudomonadales bacterium
ATCACCCTTCGGAATTTTTGGCTTAATCACGCTTTCAATATCCATAAATCACTGGCCACCTTTCGGATCAAAGAGCTTAATAAACTGGGTGAGAGTACGCTATAGCTGGGATTCGAACCCTGTTTGCCAGATTTCAGCTGGGGATGTTAATCAGACATTCCCTTTTTAGTCAGCGTGATTATCACTAAACTAAAACCGTCTATAGCGTACTACCCAAAAACCCGCAGTTAAGCGGGGGCCATGGGGCTAGGTGTCGGCTAATTAATTGTTTTAAGGTTCTCTTCGAGCGTTTCGTCTAACGCCTCGCCTTTTAACCATCGCAGCTGCGCTATCATGATTCGAAGGTTCTCGCGTATTTTCATCAGGCCCTTAGTGTCAATGACGGTGTATCCGGTTAAGTCCTTCATACTGACGATGGCACCATTTTCTATAACGGCTAGAACTCGTTGTTGGGTGCTGAGTAGGGGGAGTTGGCTTTGTTCGGTTTGGTCTTTGAGTTGCTTTTCGCATTCGATAAAGTATCGTCTCGCTTGACGGCCTTTTTCGTTGCGTTCTACCATGGCTATCTCTTTTGCCATGTCGAGGGTAAGAAAGTAGTCAGTGCGTGGACGACCTTTGGTTTGTCGGGATTCAACCAGGTAGTCAACGCCAAGCTCAAACTGGTAGTCATCAATCCGGCGTGTGATCCATTTTGTACAAGGGGTGGTTATGGACAGAAATGTCCAAAAGTCTTTTGCTCGAACTGCTGGGATAGTTGCGCCGCTAAAACTATGATTGGATACGGGGATTAAGTTTGGCATGATAGCCTCCTTTGGGTTCGGTTTAAAACCACCACCTAAAGGGACTAAGCTAAGGGTGATGGGCTGTACAGGATTAGTCCTACCGTCCAAAGGAAACGGCGCAACCGAAGTAGCTCCCATACAGCCCACCATAACGTAGGCACAAAAAAAGCGCTTATCGATTGGCGCTTGTGCGCCTTTGAGTTTCTGGGGACTAATCCAGACACCTGATTTTGCAGGTGCGAGGTAACTATATGCCCGGGTGTTCACGTTTGTCAAATTCATTTTAATGTATCCTTTGTTCCTACCCAAAAAGCCCCTTTCAGGGCTACACCGGCACGGTGTTAATTTGTTGCTTCGTGCTTTTGAATGCCGAAATACACATTCATACATGCTTTAACGTCAACCATAGCGTTATGCGCTCCACTTAGCTCCTTGCCGGTGAAATGCTTGTATGCCTCGCTAAGGTTCGGGTTTTTAAAGTGATTGCGTCCAGCGGCTTTCATTTTTGCCGTTGGTGGGCATTGGACTATTTTGGTTGACTCTCGCATCGTGCAATACTTGTCTCGATCCTCGAACGCGTCAATGCTCTCTTCGTCGTGACCAAACCTTTTCAGAGCTATTCGAATAATACGGGCGTCAAACTGTTCGTTGTGAGCAATCGATTTTTTTAGCTCTCCGCTCGCATCAGTAAAAAGAGACAGAAACAGCTCAAGAGCTTGATGCTCAGGTATTCCACACTCCATCGCCATTTCCGTAGTTATGCCGTGAATCTTTGAAACCTCTTCCGGTATCTCCCACCCATCAGGTTTAGTGATAACGTCGATAGAGGAGATTACATGTTTCTCATCAAGATCAACCAATGCCGCCGCGAGTTGTACTATGTGCGGTTGCCTTGGGTCACTGCTTGGTTCTTTAAATAACGGCAGTCCAGTTGTTTCTGTATCCCAAAATATTGCTTTCATTATTTTTTCCTTAAGGTTGGTTGAGCTGCTTTTTCCACTTAGTGTTTTATGCTGCCGTTATCAAGCCAGTGATTCTGGATTAGTTCGTCGCCATCGCCTACGCTTTTAAGTGTCGCGAAGATTAGCGCCGTATCAATTTCTTTCGCCTCGGCAAGATCTAGAATCCAGTTTAAAAACACGCTGCGACTCGGAATATCTAATACATCCATCCTGTCTAACATGATAAGTTTTAACCCTGATATGTGACTTATTGCCTCCGCAAGCATCGCATCGCATCGCCATTGTTCGGACTCGCTCAACAGACAATAGGGGCGTCCATCAGCTTCTATTTCAAACTCAGGAGTGATCTTTGCTAGCATCCATTCTGTTGAGTCTGAAGAATCTTTTAATCTTTTGTTAAATGGTTTTACTGCCTGCAAAAGAAACTCGCCAGGGATGCCGTCTGGCGCTAGTGCTTGGGCCAGCAACAAGTAATCTAAAACCTCTTGATGCTTTTTCTCAGCATTATTCTTTTTTTCTTCCGACTTGGTAGCCAAATTAATGTTTTCTTTTTCAGCATTAATTTCTGCTTGGGTTTCCGCCTTTATTCCGTTCAGCCCTTTTATCCTGTCTTTTAGTAAACCCTCTTCGCCTTCGCTTATCTCTTCAAGGTCTTCCATCGCATCCAGTTCTGATATCGCGGCGTTTGCCTCGTTCAAATAAACCTTATAGTTTTTAAGGCCGGTTTTGAGGCCAGCTAAGCCATTCTCGTGCTTTTCTAAATCCCAAGCACTGTCGCCATCACTCACCTCACCATCAAACTGAAGAAGCCCACCGTTGACTATCAGCAACGCAACACTACAGCAGGGGCATGAAAGAAGATCATCTTCAGAAACCGCACCCGCCATCTTGCGAATTTTTTCGGCAACCTTCTCTTGTTCTAAAATCTGCCTTTTAGCGGATCCCACAGCGGACGTGAACCGCGCTACCTTTGATGCTTTTTCAGTAAGAAAAGTTACTCGCTTATCTGCCTTGTCTTGTTGATCTTTGATAGCCTTAATTTCACCGATCTTTTGATTAGCGCCAGTGATTTGAACGTCTAGCTTATCAATTACATCTGCCCACGAGTTTATTCTGTCTTGAGCTTCATCGAGGTCGATATCAACTATGTCCGGCTCCCAATCTTCTGCCTTTTCAGCGCCCCATTGCTGGCCTGTGATTTCTTTCCACACAGCCTTGGCATCCCTAGCGTTATCTTTCGCGGAATCGCAAGCGGCTGGGAATCCAGAACGCAGCATGGGTAATACCGGTTCAATTAGTTTTTCGTTAACGTTTCGGTCAATGAGTTTTTGCCTGACAACATCGGTTTTTATTTTAACATCAGCAAGCGCGTACATGAATTTCCTTCGCTCATCAGGCTTGAGTGTTGCGAATAATGCAGGGTCAAGGACATAAGGTAGATTATCGTCATCGATGTGACTGCCAGTGCCTTTTGGTAGCTCAACGCTAGCCACGTCATGATCAAAACTAACTGTAGCGCGTCCTTTCTTTCGCCCTTCGTGAACCAATTTTTTAAAGTGCTTTTTCAGGAACACGCGAGAAGGGGAGCCAGTCATTGCCATCCTAACGGCGTTTTGAATGCTGGACTTGCCTTGCCCATTCGACCCTGCAATTAACTGAACTGGGGCCAAAGTTTCTAACCTGATTTCACTTAAACCTAAGACCTGATTGATTTCGATTTTATTTATTTTCATTCTTCTGTTCCTCCCTCATCTTCGGGGGCTGGATCGCACTCAATACCACAATTGCAAGTGCCTTTTAGGTGCTCTGTCAGTAAAGTTAAATCTACATCAGACACACCGGCGATTGTCGCGCTGACTATGATTTTAATTCTCTTATGTTCTTTTATGCAGTAAGAGAACTTTTTAAACTCAACACTCTCATACCTGTGATCGCCTAAAACTAAGTAGTGCTCTCTGTAGACATTGGTTAAATCTGTTTTGGAAACATTGGCAAACCTTGGCGATTGATCATCATCATGGAGCCAAAGATTGTTTATCTCTGTAGTTGAACAGCCAAGAAGCTTAGTTAGTACGATGCCTTCTGCTTGTCCCTTTAACTTAATGTCAACGCAAAGGTAATCAGGTTCATCCTTGTTTGGCTTTCTTAAGCTGATATGGCTAACTTCTACTCCACCAGTAAATTTAAAATCCAGTAACATTTTTATTTCCTTATTTAAAAAGCGCCCGTAGGCGCGACACAGTTATTCGAGGGTTCTTGTTTTTCTTGTATGGCCTTTGGGTCTCGGTTTCTGTTCATCTTCGCTTTTTTGTGATGGTGGCTCAGATTGAACCTCTTGGGGTTTTTCTTCATCGTGGGGAGGGGTAATATCGATTACGGTATCGTCTTGATCATTACTGTCCTGAAGATCACTGAGATTAACCTCATAACCGCCATTGCTGGACTTGCGAGCATCGTAAACATCGCTCGCTTCTTCCGTTGAAATTAACCCCATTCCAAGTTCGGGGGCATAGGCTCGTTGCCAAAACGCAGCAGAACGATACACAAACATTTGTTCGGGCATTGTTAGCCATTTGCTGCCTTTCTTTTTAGACCAGCCTTCAGCTTTCACCATCTTCCATGTAATCCATATACCGTCTAACCGCTCATTTGTAGACTTCTCTATCGCCCATGCCCGACAACCAAAGTTGTCCTGGCCTTCCTCTCCTTTCCACTCGTAGCGAAGAGAGGAATAGCGGCCACAACCGTTGATTGTTGCGATCAAGAACTTGCTAGACCAGCTTGGTGTGCCGTGAACGATATAAAGGTTTTGCATTACCATTAGAGGGTTTGCGCCTATACGTTGCGCCATATCTAGTGCAATCATACAGTTGGGCAAATTGTTCTGATAGGTAGTCGGAACTAAGCTTGAAGATGAAAAGGCGTTTGCTACACGTTGAATTAACTCGAAGCTTTGTAGGCTGAAAAATCCAGCGTTAACAATTGCATTCCCTTCTTCTTTTGGAATTGATCTCTTGTTGTTTTGCTGCTTTATTTCTTGGAGTTCCATATAAACCTCAGATGTGGAAGTTGCAGTGGTCCCATCGAGCGCAATATTTAGGACTACATAAATAGCTCTGTGGGTTGGGTGGAAACATGCCTGACTTAAAGTATTCTTTTGCGTAGTCGATTAGCCCGTAGCTATCAACAGTTCCTATAAGCATCTGCTTTGCGTTGTGAACTGATGCGGTTCCTATCTCTGCCTTACCTGAAGTCTTTAGCCCTATTATTTCTGAAGGGGCGGTTATCTCTTTGTCAGTCGAGTGTTCATAAAGCAATTCGTAAGTGCCGAGTTGCGCAATAAATCCTTTTGTCTTAGCCACGCCTTTTTGAACAGCGGCGACTCCTGTTTTCAAATCACTAATCCCTATACCCTCTGCGCTATGCCATATTCGAGCGCGGTCGAGTGTCCCAGTAAGAATAATAGTGATGCCATCCCCGCAATCTATTTCCAGCGGGTTGGTTTCCATTTCTACCGAGACATAATTGTAATAAGGAGACACATCTGTGCAATACTTTGAATGCAGTGTTAACCCTATCCTTTCTGCTTCACCAACCCTTAAATCACCGCCCTTCCAGTTAACATCATATTCAGGATGGTGCAGCGCATAAACGAAAGCGTTAGCCGCCTCATCAATAGTTATCTCTGAATTATCAAGTAAAGACTGATCATAAACGGCAGTAGAAGCGTGTATTGCCGAGCCTAACAGTGCGCGAGGGCCTGACACGCTGTTATTCCCAAGAAGAGTTTCCCACTCCCATTTGTAAGCGCAGTCGAAGATGGAACCCCAGGAGGAGGCTCGAATACGATAGCTACTCATTGCTACACTCCATCAACTTTTTCCATTCTTCAAAGGAAAACCATATTTGGGCGATAGGGCAAAGGTCCATAGAACACGAATATAAGTCCTCGCCCTCATCAAAAGCTTCGTGAACGTTTTCTGAATTGCACAATTTGCAGTTATTCATTATCGGTCCCCATCAAGTCGCGCCATTCGGGAGGCGTTAGCCAGAATGCAACTAGAGTGCAAACCACGTTTCCGCAATACCAATAAGTTGCACCGCTAATTTCTTTTAGTTTCGCCCTATCGCCGCACAGCTTGCACTTACTCATAGGTTCCACCGCAATCAATATTTTGATAATTTGGCCATGCACCTGATTCAACCATTTTGCAGTAATGTTGCTGCTCTATAACTTCGTCGTTATGGCCCATCGCGTTTGCTGTGATAAAAAGAGCTAAGGCGACAACTCCAAGTAAGATATTGATAATCCACTCACGTTCTGATGGCATTCCTAAATTCCTCCGCATCCAGCCTTAGCGCCTCGTCCTCTGCTTCGCTTATCTCATCGAAACTAATTGGCGCGTTGAGCTGTTCATACAGGTGTTGCATTGATTTGACTCTGATCCGAGACTGAGAAACGTCGATCGGCTTGCGTTGCTCTAATTCGTGAAGCTCCAATACCTGCATCCTACGAACCGCTACATCCTTATCAGCAGGTGGGGGGGCTGTCCGTTTTGGTTCTTGCATGACTTGGCTCCTCGTTGGCATAATAAAAAATAATACTCTATGTATTAGTATGAGTCAATACATGGAGTATTAATCCGTGAATTTTGCAACAGAGCATATAGGCGGTAGTGCGGAGGGGTGGATATCGGTGTGATTTGGTTGAACTAGTGGTAAAAATAAGAAGACCAGATGAGATTGAGCTGTAAAAATATTCAGAAAATTCACTACAGGAATATTTCGTACGCGGATGTCCAAATTTAAAAATTGGTTAGGAAATAATACATCGGGGACTATAGTTCGGGAGAAACTTTACAGAATATTTTGCTTTTGATTTTGAGCCACGGCCGCACGCTAGTGATCAATATTCTTTCAAACGGTATTTGTAAGTGTGATCAGTGTCCCTGCCGTCGTTGATAGAAGTTGAAGTACTTATCCTCTATTTTTATAGAGCGGTGTTCATAATCTGTATGAAACGACTCTTCCAGATAAACATCCCGAATTGCATCTATTGCATTAGTATAATCTGTAGATTGAATAGGCTGATTGGTTAGTGGGCGTTTTAAGATTACGTAAGTTGGTTTCCTACGAAGTACTTCTTTCGGAAACGAGCGCTCGTGTCCCTTCTGGCCTGTTCCCATGTTGGGAGCCTTCATGTGTGCAATGATCGTATCATTCAGACCTAGCATGTCAATGGTGTGCAAACCAGTATAGTAAGGGAATATACCAGCAAGTGTTACGGCCATAGTTTCTCCTTCTTTGCTATTTCGGTTAAACCATGCAGCAACTTTTATCAATTGCTGCTCATTCCTATAGGTGCCCCAACTGTCATTAAACCTTGAACTTGCATTGGTTAATGAAGGGCGGAAAAACCAAAAAGCACAGAGGAAGACGACAAAAGCGGAAATTGCAGTTTGTTTCAGGGCAATTGAAGTATGCTTTGAGGGGTCGATATAAGCTTCGCTGGTACTTGAACATACATCTAAAAACTGAACCATCAATAATGTGAATAAGGGCCAAAGAGGTGAGATGTACCTGAAATAAGGATGGCTTAAAGTGTCTCCTCCTTCCACAATTAGATAGATAAAGTAAAATCCTAATATCGCTAGAACTGTATGAATTGAATGGCGAAAATGTCTAAAAACAAGTAACAATGGCATAGCTAGTAAAAATTGGCCATTGGCTAAGGCATATTCATAGATAAACCGCACTCCTGTCAGTACTTGTCTGGGGTTGCTACTTACTTTTGCATAAAATGTATTAGGCAGCCAGTATCCGAAGTAGTTAACTCGCCAGGAGAAATAAATAGCTCCAAGTAGAACAAATGTTGACACTGCTATGATTACTGGTTTGATAGGGCTTTTTTCTCTTAGGGCAGCAATAAATAAACACATGAAGAGAATGATCGCAATCATTACTCCTTCGGGACGAGCCATACCCGTGAGTATTAATATTGTCCCGAGTAGACAAGCTGATTTATTGTTAAGAGGTTTAATAGTTGCCATACAGACCGATAGTGTTAGCAGCATGGAAAAGAGAGAGGTGTCCATGCCACTTGCGGCCCAGTAGGCGACAAGTGGCGAACTCATCATAATTATAGAACTACTCATTAAATTCGACCGAGTTCCACCCAAAGCGTTTATCCAATACAATAATATTATCAAAGTAATGACTGTATAGCATATGCCCAATGTCGGCCCTGCTTTGGTGAGATCAAATCCTAGAGATTGTGCAGCAGCTAGGTTGATTACCCATAGGAAAGAGGTGAACCCCTCAACACGTTCCCCATCTGCATTGAAGCGAAAACCATACCCGTTAAATAAATTTTGAGCGTAATGGTAGCTTATATAGGAGTCATCAATCCCCGCAGCGAATAAGTGATAGGGCTTTAGAAAAAACACATGAAGACCTAGAAGCGCTATACCGAGGCCTAGAGCTATTATTTGTGATTTATTGAAAAATTGACGCGATGTTTTTATAGTTATCTGATCATCATTAAACATTTAAAGCCTTTGAAACCGGACAGGCCATAAGCTGATTGATCGCCATGTTATTACCTTAACTGCTTGTTGTTTTGGTCTACATTACGAGCCCATCAAAGACCGCCAAAAACTATCAGTATGTCCATTGGTTGATATCGATTTACCCCTAAAAATACGCGATTGATCGCTCTTGGTTATTAAAAGATACTTTGTTTAGTCTGGATATTTCTATTCGCGCCAAATCGTTATTGGGTGCGCCAAAATACTGATGAGGGCTAAAAAACATACGTAGGATCAATTTGATTTCGCCAGTAATTGCCGTTAGCCTCAATTTCCAATTTTTGTTGGTTAGTAAGGGAGGAGGAGCGTGGCTGTAGAATTAATTATAAAAATGAGTGGGAGTGTAGAAGTAATGATCGACTATAAATCATACAATATCACGGAAGCCCAAAAACTTTTACCTCCAGCTCTATACGATCAGATATTAAAATTTGTTGTGCGAAACTGTGTAAGCAATGCTATCAATGAACCGGGGTTAGAATCGTTAACCTCAATATCTGAATAAACATTACTTAAAAAATGTATTTTGAATCCGTCTGGCGACTGGTAATGCTGTCCAAAAACTGGCTTATCCTTCCCCTCAAGGATATACAGATAATAATTTCCATAGACCGGAGTTGTATCCGGCACAAACATTGCGATGTCCCCAGGGCGAAACGAGGGTCCACCACGTTCACTGTCTTCTCTTATCATCGATATATCTTCAATTACCAACTCAAACTCTTCGTCCTGGTTTCGAGCTTCTTCCCATTCAGTAAGTGGGGTATGTTCATTGATAGTTGGTGAATCATCATTGTGTGATTTATGAATGCTAACGCCTGCAAGCAGCTCTTCCCTCGGCATTTTCAGTTCATCTGCCAGGCTGTAGTACATTTGAAGGCTGTCTGGATGCCTTCTGCCTGCTTTCCAGTGGCCAATAGTTCCTTGTGTTACGCCTAACCGTTCAGCGAGCTTTTGCTGGGTCAAACCTTCTGACCCTTTAAGCTCTTCAAGCCGGTCGACAAACCTGTCTCTCCACTCATTTATGTCTTTCATTTTGCGAATATTAATACCTTATGTATTGTTCTGTAACCGACGTAGTGTATTATTTTGTTGACCTTTTCTATTACTCTGCGTATTATTTTTGGATGAATAAGATAATTAAGTTTAGGAAAGAGAATAAATTAACCCAAAAGGAGTTGGCCAAAAAGCTATGCGTGTCCCAAGGCCTACTCGCTCACGTTGAAAGTGGGCGAAGACAGCTTGGTTTTGAGTTGGCGCTCAAACTTGAAGAATTCAGCGGCGGTGCAATCACGCGGCATGATCTCAGGCCTGACATTTATCCAGAACACATCACACCAAAACCAGCAGCCTAAGAGGAGCCGACTATGACGAACTACATTCCTGAAAAAGAAACGCGCCATGTCGATATGCGCCCAAAAGTTACTGAAAGACTGCATGACGAAATACTTCGCCGCGCCACGCTGTTGGGTATCCCAAAAAACACCTACCTAGCAATGATGATTCAAGCCGCTTCTCAACTCCCGCCTGAATTACTGTTTGAAACTATAAACGATGAGATCAGAAACGGAAGAGCCTAAAAGGGAGTGGCAGGGATGGCTGGCGAAGGCAAGGTAGTTGCGTTTACGTGCGAGGTTCAATCGCCGATGTTAACTGAGTCGGTTTCAAAGTGGTACGAGGTTCCTGAAGATGATGCGCAGCTAAAAATAGTTGCGGCTGCAATGGCTTTGAATTTAGACCAGGGTTTTTGCGTCATCAATAGGGAGGAATTGGGATGGTCAAGGAAAGGGGAGCCTACGGGTAGGGTGTAGCTCATGTTGACAAATACGCAGGTGGGGTATAACTTTGGTCTTGCACTGGCAAAATCCAGTGCTGGGCGTAGGAACCCAGTTAACACAGAGGCCGCAAACACGCCTCTTTCTGAATGCGTGTTTTTTTGTGGCCGAAATCTACCTGTTATGGTGGGTCTGTTCGGGCAGTCATTTGACTGGCCGTTCTCTGTGTACGGTATTCCTACACCCGTTCAGACTCACCACTTTAGCGAGCGTAGGAACTCCTTTGTGGTGTTTATTCATCATACACAGGAGACCACCATGTCAAACCCCACCCAAGTACCGTCTAAATTAATCAATAAATCAACCGATGTAGCCCATCTTGGCTATTCCTGTGTCAACGATCTTGGCGCGCTATTCCATGCCATTGCTCAGGCCAGCGATAAGGATTGTCATGTCGCGCAGTTAGCAAATATGGGCTCTTACCTTTCCACATGTTGGGCCAATCTTCTTGACTGCGAGAGGAAAGATTTGGAGCGCCAGTTACCTATGGGTGGGATCAATGAGTGATTCCCCTCAGACAGAAGACGGTTTTACTCGCATAGCAAACGAGCTGTTAGAGGCGATTATTCACAATGATTTTAGCAAACGTGAAATGAAAATAATATGGGCGGTAATTCGTAAAACGTATGGGTGGCAACAGAAATTTGACCGGATAGCGTTAAGCCAATTTGAAGAATTAACCGGGCTAAAAAAGAATCATATAAGCACCACATTAGCGGCATTAATGGATAAAAAAGTAGTCCTGAAACGGGACTATAAATACTCGCTAAATAAGCGATATTTTGAGTGGGAAGGCAACAAATATAGTCCTGAAATAGGACTGAAAAAGAGTCCTGAAACGGGACTAAAACAAGAGCAATCCCAAAACGGTACCAGTCCCGAAACAGGACTACAAAACAGTCCTGAAACGGGACCTACCCAGTCCCAAAACAGGACTAAAACTAGTCCCAAAACAGGACTACACAAAAGAAAGAAAGAAACTTTACAAAAGAAACTAAAGAAACATAAAGGGAAAATTCCAGATTGGATTGACTTAGAACTTTGGGAAGGATTCATCGAAATTCGAGCGGCCCAAAAAGCAACTAATTCAGACCTGGCGATCAAGACAATTTTTGGAAAGCTGGAACGGTGGAAATCCGAGGGACACGACCCAAACGAAATCATTAAAAATTCGGTTGTAAATTCGTGGAAAGGCGTTTTCAAACCGAAGACTAAACCGCAGCAAAACCGTCACAGTTTCGACGAAGTTGATTACACATACGGAGTTAGCGCAGATGGAAAATTTTAAAAGCAAAGATCATGCTGGCGAAACAAAACCAATCAAACTTGTTGCTAGCCAGCCTTGTGAGGTCGAGCGGGAATGTGAGAGCCACGGAAAGTATATTGCCAAGCTTCAGCGCCTAGAGCTGGTCGGCAGGGATTACGAAACTGGATGCCCTCAGTGCCAACAGGGGCGCGAACAGGCGGAAGTTGCTCACAGACTTGCAGAACGGCGAGCGCATGACGCTAGGGTGCTAGAATCCCAGCTAGGGCGCGCAGGGATACCCAAACGATTCAGATCAAAAACATTCGACAATTTCCACGCCGATACGCTTGATAAAAAACGAGTCCTTGAAGCGGTCAGAAAATATTCCGAAAACTTTAAAGAAGCCCAGGATCTTGGCCGGTGCTTAATTCTGACAGGCAAAACCGGAACGGGGAAAACCCATCTTGTTAACGCTCTGGCTAACGATCTTGTCGCAAGGAATTATGCCCCAGTATTTATCACAGTCCTAGACCTAGTTAACTCAATCAAAAAAACCTGGCGGCGGGACTCAGAACGATCAGAGGATGAATTAATTCAAGGCTACACAGACGGGTGCGATTTGCTGATTATTGACGAGGTGGGCGTACAGTTCGAGAGTGATACTGAAAAACTTATCTTGTTCGATATCATAAATAAACGCTATGAAGATATGAAGCCAACCGTGATTATTTCTAATTATCCTATTGATTCTGCCAACGGGTCATCAATTAGAAAAGCGATAGGCGACAGAGTACTAGATCGGCTTAGAGAGGGTGGCGGAAGTCAAATAACTTTCGATTGGGATAGCTATAGGGGAGGGAACTAAAAATGAAACAGTTTAACGCTGAAGAATGGGACACAGGAAAGGAAGTTTTGACAAAAGATGGAACGAAAGTTCGGATAATATGTATTGATGGGCCAGGACCATACTCGGTTATTGGGTTTATAGGAACCCACTCCAATGTTGACAGGTGGACTGATGACGGCTTTTTTTGTGTTAACCGATTGGCTGTGGAATTAGACCTTTTCTTCAAGCCTAAAACAATAACAAAATACGCTACGGTAATTACCAGAGGGGACGGCTCTAAGTTTTTAGCGTCGAACATGTCCGATACAAAAGAAGACGCCTTGACTGGTTATAATGTGAAAACAGTAGCAAAAATAGAGTGGGAAGAATGAGTACACAACGAGCCTGTTCTGCATGTAAGCGCGAAAAAGACAGGGACAGGTTTAGGGTATTGCCTAGCGGAAATCTAGCCCGAAAGTGCCTTAACTGCGAAGCGCATTTTAACGTGGTGGCAAGGAGCGCCGAGAATGCTCACTGGCTTACTGATGACGAAAAGACGAGTAAGGCGATGTTAGCGAGGAAATTTTAGTGGCAGAAATCCACATGAAGAAAGGCGAGGATGGGGCTTTTAGACCAGATGATCAACAGTCACTAGAGAGGGCTGCAAAATTAAAAGTAGGAGCCGTCTACAAACACGAAGTTAAAAAGCCAAGGAATTATAAATTCCACAAAAAGTATTTTGGTCTGCTTAATTTGGCGTTTGATAATCAGGAAAAGTATGAGGATTTTAAATCATTCAGAAATGCTGTGACAATGCAGGCGGGATGGTATAACACGCATGTTAGCCTGAATGACGTTTTAATATTTTCACCAAAATCAATATCATTTGCAAACATGGACGAAATCGAGTTTGACGAGCTTTACAATAAAACGGTTAATATAATATTGCGGTATGTACTCGGATGTGAACAGGAAGAGTTAGCGGAAATGGTTTTGAATTATGTCTAAACAAAACAAATTCACAAAGAGCGCGAGGGGGGAGGAGTGTGCATTGCGGATATACCCGTATTGCAATGGCGACACCGAGACAACCGTTTTATGTCATATAAATTCTGAAGATAAGGGTATGGGGATTAAGAGCAAAGATTTTTTTGCTGTGTTCGGGTGTAGTAACTGTCACGACATAATCGACAGTAGGAAATATACAAATATTCCAGATCCCGAAATTAACGAATGTATTTTAAGAGGGCTTAACCGAACCTGGAAGAGATGGATTGAAAAGGGGATCATTAAAATATGACGCTGCTTATAGGGGTTGACCCTGGCGTTAACACTGGCATAGCAGTTTATAGCGAAGGCGCTTTACAGCTAGTAGAAAGTTGCTCAGCAATAAAGGCAGAAACATTTATATTAAAAACAGTTAGTGAATGTGAAAACGTCAAGGTGTTGATCGAGGACGCCAGATTAAGAACATGGTTTGGTAGTGCAGGAAGGGAACGGCTAAAAGGCGTAGGCAGCGTTAATCGCGATTGCTCTAGGTGGGAGGAATTTTGCGAGCACCATCAAATCGAATACCAGCTAATTCATCCTAAAAATAATAAGACAAAAATTAAGGCAACAGAGTTTAAGCGCATTACAGGCTGGAGCAAGAGAACCAACGAGCATGGAAGGGACGCAGCAATGCTGGTTTACGGCATAAACTAAATCAGGAGTTAAAAATATGAAAAAGTACATAGGAACAAAAGTCGTTGAAGCAGAGCCGAGCGATGCAAGGCCAGAACTAGGGCCAATGAGCGGGTATGAGGTTGTTTACGAGGATGGCTACAGATCATGGTCCCCAAAAGCTACGTTTGAAGAATGCTACTTTGAAATACTAAATCCAGCGGACACCGAGATAATGAGGTTTTTCTCGTTTGACCACCTTCCTCTGCATTTACAGAAGATAAGTAAACCCTTTTGCTTAATGGCTAACTTCATACATTCAGCATTACCCCATAACGCAGAGCGAACAACCGCTTTGAGAAAGCTTCTGGAATCAAAGGACGCAGCCGTTAGAGCAAATATATAAAAATCTAACCTAGAACAAAACTCTACAAAAAGAGCGAGCAACTATTATGACAAGCACAGAAAAAGCAGTTACAGGATTCGCGGCAGGGTTGTTGTTGTGCTGCCTAATACTACTGGTATCGTCATCGTGAAAGGCAGACCGCACATACCAAAATCAAACCCGAAAGGTGCGCCACGAAACAGGGAGTCAGATAGGCTAAAAATACAAAGGCATACTGAAGCGTTCTTGATGAGCGGCGGTAAAGTAGAGAAAGTCGGAACGCCCACCAATGCAGAAATTATACAGTCGGTAAAAGGCGGAATAATTGAATACAAGGATAGACCGTTGTAATGATCTGATGTTGCGTGCGAGTGCATCATATCAAGTTGAGGCTAGTCCGTTTGGTGCTGCAAATTAAATGACTGGGCTGATATGGGTGAAGCATGATTACNGGTAAAGATGTTTGGGCAGCAATGGTTGATGAAGAAATACTGCATGTAGCACACCACCAGTGCTCTTTTTGTTGCTCTATGGTTTATTATTTTAGGGTTGATGACCGCCTTTTCTTTGACCCAAGTTGTGCGTGTGCTTCCGGTGGAGGGCCAGAGGAAAGGTCATGGGATGAGGCAGCAGACTGGATAAACATGCAATCTGACGACGCACACAAAAACGATATTAAAAAAAGGTTTGGTCTTTTAGAAGTAGCGTAGGTATTGAAGAGTTGAGCAAAAAGGGAAATGGAGTTTGACTGGGTTAAAGCGATCACTGAAATAAAAAAGAAGCCACAGGAGAAGTGGAAAGAAGAGATTGAAAAACTACCAGAAGGTGNTTCNTTCCCTGGATGCAGCGATCAAACGATAAAAGAAAAAGTAGCTTATGAACTTAGAATGGAATGGAGAAGGCGACGAACGTGGAAGAGATAAAGGAAGGGGTTAAAAAAGACGAAATTAGCGTTAGCACTAAACAAGACAAGGCCCTAAAGCTCGCATTCGATAGTGCAATCGTCAAGAGTATGGGAGCAGAAGAACAAAAAGCATATCTTCACATGCTGTGCAGCCTGTCTCTTCACTCGCTGATTAAAATGGAGGGGGTTGGTCGTGCTAGTGAGCTAGTAGGTATGACAATGAGGGCCAACGGTCTTGTGGAAGGTGTTGGCATTCTTCACGGTAATCAAAACCGAAAGGGACCATAACGATGAAACGGGGGGCGTAATGGGTAGAGCGGAAATAACTAAAGATAAGTACCTTAAGTCGATCAAAATATCTCACAACATTTACGAAAATCAACTTGATCCAGCACCAGAGGTTGAAATATTAAGAGAGTTTGTTCCGGCTAAACCGTGGGTGTATGCCAACGAGCGCGAGAAACATGCGCTTATTGTTTACCTTGATGCAATGGCAGGAAGGTTAGGCGCACAACTGGAGCACATCATTTACGATAAAGAGGGACTGAAATGATTAAGCGTGAACATTTGCTAGAACACGTCATCAGACCAACTCTAGCACACATGTACGGGTTAAACGGAGGGCTAGTAGGTAAGGCTGCTGAAAACCTACTTCTCGGTACTGTGCTTCAAGAGTCGGCAGGAGGAAAGTATTTGCAACAGTTAGGTGGTCCCGCGCTAGGAATATTCCAAATCGAACCTGCTACCCATGAAGATGTATTTGATAGTTTTTTGAAATATCGACCCGATTGGGAAAATACGATTATTAAACTGGCATCAAGACAATTCTATTTAGCTCGAAATGAAGAACTTGTTTTTAACCTACGGTATGCCTGCGCTATAGCGCGAGTAGTCTATTGGAGAGCACCACACCCGCTGCCGCACGAAGATAATGTCCGTGGCTTGGCGGAATACTGGAAACTTCATTTTAATACCGTGGCCGGTGCAGGAACCGTAGAGCAGTTTATTGGTAATTATAAGATGGGGCAGTAGATAATCGATCAAGGAGTAGTAAACGAAACTAGAGGGCTTGATATGTTGCCAGGTTTTGCTTTTTGTTTTATGACTGCAAGTTATGAAAACGATTTATCTCAATATTGCATACGTTGCGAGGATGATAAACCATTAAGGGACTTTGCATTTATATCAGAAGCGAGTGATCGTGACCCTATTTGTAATGGCTGTTTTGGCAGACTTGGCAAAGCCAGGAATATGGCTGTCAAAAAAAAGAGGGGGGTGGCATGGAACGAGCCATTGAATAAGGTGTGGCTCGAACGGTGGAACGAGCTACAAGGCATAGGCGAGGGGCGATGATGGCTGAACAAACTATTGATGTTAATGACCCAGTGATGACGCAGGCGCTTGTTCTAGCCCATGCGTTCCTTCTGCATTGCAGNGAGAACGACCTACCGNGAGACTTTGTTATCGGTGGCGTCGCCGTGGATGCAAAATCACTTGTCTATGATTACAAGAAGATAGGCTTTGTGCAGATTTAAAGAAAATGGCATATGTCGGAAAAACAGAAAAAGGTAGTGCGGCGTCTGGACAGGTTTTTGTAAGCNTATATTTTACTAAATTGAGGCTGAGACAATGGCGCCAGGGAATGATGATCAATCAGGAAAATCAATTGCAAGAGAAGCGGCACAATTAGCTCTCAGTCTGCAATCACAACTAACATCAGAACAAATAGAGCGANTATCAAAAGAGGCAGCAGAGGAAGCTATCTCATCGTTTCATAAACGCTATGGTCTGCAGGCCGAGCATTGGGTATTTCTCAAAGAATTACGCTTAGCACATCACAATACAAGTTCTTGGATCAAGAAAGCCTTCGTTATTACAGTTCTCACTATATCGCTGAGTTTCGGTGCAGATGCGATCCTCAACGAACTCAAGTCGCTATTTACCAAATGACTAAGTTAACAGCCAAGCAAGAAATGTTTTGTCGAGAGTATTTGATTGATTTGAATGCGACTCAGGCTGCAATTCGTGCTGGATATTCCAAAAAAACTTCAAGAGTCATAGGGTTAGAAAACCTGGCGAAACCTGGTGTTGCTGCAAGAATAAGCGATCTGATGAAGAAGAGATCGGATAAGGTCGAAATCAACTCAGATTATGTACTAAAACGACTGGTAGACATGGATCAGTTAGATATCGTTGATATTTTGGACGATGAGGACCGATTAAAACCTGTATCTAAATGGCCAAAAGAGTGGCGTCAATCGATATCCGCATTCGATGTAACCGTGATTGCCGCTGGATCCAGTGGTGATGACGACCCTATAACGTTCCTGAAGAAAATAAAGTGGATCGATAAAGCCAAGATACTCGAACTGATTGGTCGGCACGTTGAAGTGCAGGCATTCAAAGATCGCGTATCTCAAGAGCACTCTATTGATACGACGCTGAAATCTATTTTGGGGGGCTTAGATGGATCAAGTACCGGAATTCCAAAGTGAACTAGACGACTCAGAGCAGCTAGCGTATGACGACATAAAAACTCTGCTATCTGACAGAAAATGGAGACTGAACAATCTCTACTACATCACGACTGATGATGGCAAAAAAATCAAATTCAAAATGAACCGCGCTCAATCACAGCTATATAAGCGATTGTGGTGGAAGAATATCGTATTGAAGGCGAGGCAACGGGGAATCAGCACGTTTGTAATGATACTGATGCTCGATGCAATACTGTTTAACTCGAACGTGAGTTGTGCTGTGATCGCCCAAGGACAGAAAGAGGCGCTGGATCTATTCGAGAAGAAAATAAAGTTTGCGTATGAGAATCTACCTCCATGGTTGCTACGACAGAGACCCACAGAGAAATGTTCAGCGAGTGAGATCAGGCTGAACAACAAATCAAGCATCATTGTCAGCACATCAGCTAGATCTGGAACGTTCCAATATCTGCATATATCTGAATACGGGAAAATATGTAAGAAATGGCCGGACAAGGCTGAGGAAATCAAAACTGGCTCACTTCCAGCTGCAAGAGCTGGCATCACAATCATCGAGTCTACAGCAGAGGGACGCTACGGTATTTTTCACGATATGTCGCAGACTGCGCTCAAGATGCAAAAGGCAGGGACCAAACATACGAGATTGGATTACCGCTTGTTCTTCTTCCCATGGTGGGACGAAGAAGCAAACGAACTAAGCGATGAAGACACTCTAGCAACAGTCATTACTGACCGACACTTTCAATATTTCTACAAACTAGAGCAAGAGCGAGGGATAGAGCTGACAGCAAATAAAAAGGCTTGGTACGTCAAAGAAGAGGCAATTCAGGGCGATAAGATGAAGCAAGAGCACCCATCTTATCCGGAAGAAGCCTTTGAACAGGCGACCGAAGGCACTTATTTTGCAACCCAGTTCGCCAAAATTTACGAAGAGAACCGGATTACTCGCGTTCCGTATCAATCAGCGCTACCTGTTGATACGTGGTGGGATTTAGGAATGAAAGATCCTATGACTATATGGTTTACACAAGATGTTGGAAGAGAAATTCATGTTATCGACTTTTATGCTGCTTCTGGCGAGGGGTTTGAACATTTTGGGAAGTACTTGGCGTCAAAGAAATATCACTACCGCAGGCACTACGGGCCGCACGATTTGGCTGTGAGAGAACAAGGACCATCAATATCAAGAATAAAATCGGCGCTGAAGTATGGCATCAAGTTTGAGCCGCCGCCAAAAAACGGATCTTACTCAAAGCAGGAAGCCATCGAAGCTTCTCGAGTAGCGCTAGGGTTGTGCTGGTTTGATCAGAGTAAGTGCGAGTTTGGCATCAAAGCACTGGAATCGTATCAGAAGAAATGGAATGACACGCTAGGATGCTGGTCCGACTCACATCTGCATAATTGGGCAAGCGACCCAGCAGACGCGTTTCAAACGCTAGCCATGGCTCATCCGTTGTTTAGCACTCCAAAAAATCAAAACAGACCGAAACAAACGAAACGATCTAGCAGAATGCGAGGGTAATCATGCAGACAGTAAATACGTCAGGAAATCTAGGGTCAACTATCGGCAGTAACGGGCTATTGCGTGTTGTGTCNAATGATCANATTGATCGAGCAGANCNGGAAAAGATAGAGNAAGAGCAGGAGCAAAACAAAACCTATCAGGTGATGACAAGCTTAGCCGGTCACATCCGCACAGCTTGGGATGATGCTAACCGCGCTAAACAGAATATAGAGCGTGTCATGTTGCAGTGTATCAACCAACGCAAGGGCGAATACTCGACAGAGTTAAAGGCCGCTATTGCATCAGAGGGTGGGTCCGAAACATTCCTGATGATCACTGATGTTAAGTGTAGGGCTGCGGAGTCGTGGATTCGTGACATCTTAGGTTCTGCAGGAGATAAGGCTTGGATGATATCGCCTACTCCTATTCCTGATATGTCGCCACAGATCCAGCAAAACATGATGGCCGGTGCATGGGAAATGATGCAGGTTGAGCAATTGTCGGCGGACGAAGTTCAGGGAATGCTAGAGCAAGCCAAGGGGCAGGTCACTGAGCAACTACAGAAAGAGGCCGATCTGTCAGCGGAGCGAATGACTTCAAAAATTGAAGACCAGCTTGCCGAGGGTGGTTTTGATTCTGCTTTCAGTCAGTTCGTTACCGATTTAGCCACCTATCCCGCTGCATTCATCGAGGGACCNATACTCAAAAAGCGCAAGACGTTGAAGTGGGGNNNAGANTTTAAGCCGGTNNTAGGCGAAGAGATCAGGGTTGAGTATGANCGCATTAGCCCGTTTGATGTTTATCCATCGGCNCAAAGCACAAATTGTGATGATGGNGANCTGTTGATTCGCCGCAGGTTATCACCAGGGGCGATACATTCAATGTCCGGTTTACCAGGGTCGAAAGATGACGAGATAACGCAAGTTCTTGAAGAGTATGGCCGTAGTGGGCTGAAAGATTGGCTCTCATTCGCAGAGCATGAGCGTGAAGTTGCCGAAGGAAGGGAAACTCTTGCAAGCCTGAGCAGCACCACTATTGATGCGCTGCAATATCGAGGCAGAGTTCAAGGGAAAATGTTGATTGAATGGGGAATGCCGCAAGAGAAGATCGAGGACCATTTAAAAGAATACGACATCGAGGCGTGGTTAGTTGGACGACACGTTATTAAATGTATTCTCAATCCAGATCCACTGGACCGCAGACCGATATTCAAAGCCAGTGCCGTTGAACAGCCTGGATCGTTTTGGGGTATGGGTATTCCGCAGCTAATGGCTGATATTCAAGAGATTGTTAACGCGGCTATTCGTGCATTAGTCGATAACCTGGCCATCGCGTCAGGTCCACAGGTAGGCGTTGATGCCAGTGCGCTTCCTGATGGTGAGTCGGTAACAAATATCTACCCGTGGAAGGTCTGGAATCTCAACAGTGCTGAGAACGGTTCAGGTAAATTACCCCTTGAGTTCTATCAACCGGCTATGCACACCGCTGAATTGCTCTCGATCTATGAGAGGTTTGGCGATTATGCAGATCAAGTGACAGGGATTCCCGCGTATACATACGGCGGTGATACCGGAGGTGGCGCGGCTTCTACTGCAAGTGGGTTGTCGATGTTAATGGGCGCAGCAAGCAAGGGCATCAAGCAGATTATTCGTAATATCGATATGAATGTAGTGGAGCACATCATTGAGCGAACCTATATCCACAATATGCTCTACGACGAGGATCAGTCAATCAAGGGTGATCTGAAGGTGCAAGCGCGAGGCTCAGCCGCATTAATTCAGAAAGAAACTACCCAATTGCGACGAATGGAGTTCTTGGCCAGCACCAACAACGAGATAGATATGGCAATAATCGGTATGGAGGGTAGAGCAGAGATTCTACGTGAGACAGTCAAGTCTCTTGATATGCCTACCGCCAAAATTGTACCTGATGCTGAAAAGCTAATGGCACTTCAGAATCAACAAGCTCAAATGGAACAAGCTCAAATGCAACAGGGACAAATATGATAGGTAAATCTACTGAGGGCGTGGTCAGAGCGATGGCTGTTATTTCCCACTCGCACGAAGGTCGAGAATACGTTTCTGAATTAAAAGCAAATTTACGTGAAATTGATATGAAATTGAGGTCTGCCCCACTCGATGAGGTCAATAAACTGCAAGGCGCAGCAAAAATATTAGAAAAATTGATAAATAAATTTGAGGCGTCTGGCGAGAATTTGAGAAGCTTACAACATCACAAGCAAAAATCGTGATTAATCGCGCAGGCAGGACACCGTAACTGGCCCTCTTGCAAGATGAGCACGACGAAGAATACCTAGCTGGATACCAATATTGGCCCCGAAAGGCTCTTAAAAAAGGTGATACATGCAGACTGAAACCCCCATTAACACGCAAGCGACACAAGCCGCGTCACTTGCCAGTAAATTACACGATGAAATGTACGGTGATCGGGATACCGAACCGGCCCCAGATACCGCACAGGCTACACAAAACGTCAGCAATGAGAGTGATACTCCTATTGAACCGGCCACAGCCGATACTCAGTCAGAACCACAACCAGCGAATGACACATTTGAACAACGGTATATGTCCTTGAAGGGCAAGTTTGATGCAGAAGTACCGAGACTAACCGCCACGGTTAAGTATTTGGAAACAGAGCGATTAACGCTTCAAACCCAGATAAACGAACTGCGGCAAGCAGTAACGGAATACAACGCTAAGACCAAGGCGACAGAGGAACCGGAAAGCAAAAACTTTCTTGAAGGGTTCGACGATGATCTTGGAAAAGGTGTACAGCAAACTGTTGATGAAGCACTTAAACCGTTGCAAGAAAAGATTGCCAAGGCCGATGAAGAAGATTCAGCGAAAGCAGAATGGAATAAAAAAATTAATCTTGTTGCTGAGCTAGTAGGTGGAGCTGAAGTATTTAACAAGATTGATAGTAACGTTGAATATACATCGTGGCTAGATGGGCCTATGTCCCCTTNGGATGACAGGTCAAAACGTCAAGTTATGATGAAAAGTCTTGAACAAGGCAATCTACAAAGTGTGGCAAATTTCTACATTACCTGGGCAGACAGTCAGCAATCGGAGCCGAGCGTTCCTGCTGTTGACCCACTGGCTGAGCAGGTGCAACCGACCGTCAATTATGCGGAAGGTGCGCCCAGTACAGCGAAAACGTACACCCGAGCAGATATCAAAGCATTTTTTCACGATAGAACGATGGGTAAGTACAAAGGTCGAGAAGCAGAATCGCGGAGCATTGAGCTAGATATCCTTGCTGCGCAGTCTGAAGGTCGAGTAATAGGGTAACACCCTAAACCGGCTACCGCTGTGCAGCATTCGATTGGAGTGCTGAACAATGGCCGCNTTAACAAGAGCATCGGGCTATCAGAACTATACATCTGATGGCTCCAATTTTATTCCTGAAATATGGTCAGGAAAACTAGTAGAGAAATTCTACGAATCAACCGTCTTCGGCGCAATCGCTAACACCGATTACGAAGGCGAAATCAAAGACAAAGGCGATACGGTAAAAATCTCCACTGTTCCAAACGTGACTATCAGCGCGTATGAAATCGGTGGAACCATCACCTATGAGGAACTTACCTCTACGGGCGTCGATCTTGAAATCAACTATGCGGATATGTTCGCGTTTCGTTGTGACGATATCGATAAGAAGCAGTCCCACATCGCTGATTTGGATTCTTGGGCTAATGAAACAAGCCAGAAGATGAAGATACAGACGGATACCGCCATTTTGGGATCAATTTATTCTGATGTTGCCGCAGTAAACGCAGGCTTAACGGCAGGAAAGATTTCAGGTGATATTAATCTTGGGACAACTGGAACGCCTTTAGCCCTCACGAAAACCAATATCCTCGATTTTATTGTCGATATGGGAACGGTGCATGACGAACAGAACGTGCCGGAAGAAGGCAGGTGGTTGGTTCTGCCAGCGTGGGTCTGTGCATTGATCAAAAAGTCTGATCTTCAAGATGCGTCAATTGCCGGTGATGCAACTAGCATATTGCGTAACGGTCGGGTAGGCATGATTGATCGATTCACTATTTACAACTCAAATAATGTATCGAAAGTCACTACCTACTATCACGTTCTTTCAGGCCACAAGTCTGGACTGACGTTTGCTGCACAGATGACGAATATGGAAACCTTAAGAATCCCTGATTCTTTCGGTAACTATGTACGTGGATTGCAGGTGTATGGTTTCCAGGTCATTAATGACACTGTGTTAAATCATGCGGTAGTCACCAAGTAATTGATTGATCGCTTGGCTTGAGTGTAGGGGCGGCAACGCCCTTGCACTACTTTTTAACTAACCGGAGATAATTATGCAGATGCACTTAATCAACGAAAAAACGGGACGAATTTTTGTAGCTACCCCAGCACTGATGCGACGCGGCAATTTGCGTACCGCGACAAGCGATGAGGTGAAGTCCTATTTTGATGAGGAATCTGACGAAAAGGAAGTTGTTGATAATAGCCCAAAAATGGGGGCGACCGAATTACCGGCTGATTTTGATTTAGATATCGATATCAGCACGATGAGTAGACCTGAATTAGTTGCCGTTGGAGCCAAAGTACCAGGNTTTATGGTGAATAGCAGGACAAGCGTTGGTGATGTACGAAAAGTATTGGCGCAATGTATCAAAAAGTTAAAAGAAACTCTCGATGACGAGCATGACGAAGACGAGATGCCACTGTAGGTGAAGCGATGAAGTTTACTGAACTGGAAAGAATGGTCGGCGGTGTGCTTAACGACTCTAAGCACATCGTATGGACTCAAGACCAGGTGAGAGATTGGCTTGTCGATGCCGAGAGAGTCACTATTGCTGCTCGCGCTGATGCAGGAGCCGTGACAGAAACAGTTCAATTAATACCTGGAACAAGACAAGAACTGCCATTAGGCGGAATTAAATTGTTAACGGTTATTAGGAATATGGGTTCTGGATCTGTACCAGGCGTGGCCATCAGGTTAGTTGATCGAGGGATTAAGGATGAGTCAGACCCCAACTGGCACACCGAGGCAGCTTCAGCCGTTATTTATGAATACACCTTTGATGATCGAATCCCTGCTGCTTATTTTGTTAGTCCTCCTGCATTGGCTAACACCAACATTCAGATTGAATACAGCAAAGAGCCTGGACCCTACGACTTCTCGGAGAATCCAGACACTACGATCAGCGATATCTATACCCCTCATATGATCGAGTGGGCATTGTATCGATGTTTTTCCCGAAGCGATGAAAACACGCCGGACTATGTGAGATCCCAAGCACACTATCAACGGTGGGGGGACATGCTTAGGTTGAAGTTAAATTCAGATATCAATGTTTCACCTAAGCAGAGAGGCCATCTACTTTGAGCACAGTATCTTTAAACGATAGTCTTGAATACGTGATGGCCGATGTACCAGGATGCCCACGAAATCTTGTTCTTCGAGAAATACGAGAAGCGGCTATTGAACTCTGTGAATTTTCCTATATTTGGCGTGTTGAAATGATCAGCTTAGGAATATTAGCGGGTATCTCTGCCTATGAGATAGAGAAGCCAGCGGGTTCAAATCTGGTGAAAGTCCTTGGTGTGCGAGTAGAAGACAGGAACATTACGCCAAAAACACAAGACTGGTTAGATCGCGTAGATGCTCGCGGCTGGCGAGATTTAACCGGTACTGCACAGTATTACATGATGGATGAATCAGACGTTATTTTGTTGAACCGAAAGCCGAAAGACTCCGTTACCAGCGCACTAAAGGCGAGCCTATGTTTAAAACCGGCAAGGTCAGCTACGACTATTCCCGAATTTCTGTTTGAAGACTGGATAACAGTGATAGCCAATGGCGCAAAGTCCAAACTAATGACCATACAAAATAAAACATGGTCAAATCCAGAGTTGGGCATAGCAATGATATCCCTATTTAAAGCGGGAAAGGTGAGAGCGCGTATCGAAGCCAAAAAAGGGGACTCCACCGCCGATTTGAGAGTAAATCGAAGACGAATTGTATCGGGGTAAGATGGAATGAGCGTATCCACATCAGCAGTAACATTGTTTTTATCCGGACAGGCTGGCGCTAATTTGGTGGGAGCTAGGGTTACTGTAAAGCTCACTGATTTTGATATTGACTCAAGTGGCGGCGGAATTGTTGCCCCTAAGCTTCTCGAGTTTACGGCTGATGCTAACGGTAGCGTAGTAATGAACCTTTGGTCCAACGACCTTGGGAGCCGTGACACACAATACGAAATCAATGTTTATCATCCAGAAACGGGGCGTAAAATACTGGATTCGGTGTTAATCACTGTCCCTGATAGCGATACCACCATTAGCAACATATTGGCGTCAGGCACGAACATAAGACCTGTTGCAGCATTCACGCTATCCCCGCAATCAGGAGAGGCCCCACTTACCGTTGTATTCGATGGCTCTACTAGTGTTGATACCGATGGTTCAGTAATAGCTTACGAGTGGACTGTTGATGGCACCACCGTTGGAAATGGGCAGCTTTATACTCATACGTTCGCCACAGCGGGGACATTCAGTGTTGGATTGATTGTTACTGATAATACCGGCGCAGTTCACACAGCCCTTAATACCATTGTTGTATCCCCTGTTAGCGTGGTTGGGCCAACAGCGGGATTTACTCTAGTTTCAGCAGTAGCACAAGGCTCTACCGCTACCGCTACTGACGTTTCAGTTGCGGGTGATAACACGATAACAAGTGTTGAGTATGATTGGGATGAGGGTGCAGGATTCGTTGCCGCTTCAAGTTATATTTACGTTACCCCTGCATCGTATACCGTCACACAAAGGGTGACTGATGCGGTCGGCAATACCGACACTGCCTCACAAGTTATCACCGTTAACTCGGATGCTTTGTATGTCGCTACTGTAGCGGTCAACGCGTTAAGTACGGCAGCGCCTCAATCCTCCTTCACCGTTACACCCTCGTCAGGTTCGGGACCACTGCGAGTCACTGTTGATCCTACAACCACTACAATTGTTGGCTGGCAAGCAGCGAAAGACTTGGTGGATGCACTACCAGGTACGGGATCAAAAACACAATTACTAGCAGATCTAAATAATATGATTTCAGAGCTTCAGTACGTGTTTACTTATTAGAGAGATAGATTATGGCATTGGTATCGCAAACCTTTAAAATTACCGCAGCAGCAGACGCGGTACGTCGATCGATAGACCCGTTCGGCAATTTCGGTGCATCGGGCAATGACTTGGTTGCCACTGTTGCCCCCGTTGTCTCTCTCTCATCATCGATAGATCAAACCGTAGCTGTAGGTAATACCTACACCGCTACATTCACCTCTACTGAGGCTGGACATTGGGATATCAAAGCCGGTTTTGACGGGTATACCGTTGCTGTTTCAGCGGATTCATTGAGTGCAACTATAACGTGGGTAACTCCTGCAACCATGCCTGGAGAAAGTTTTCATGTTACCGCCAAATGCCATAATTTTGGAGGCGAATCATTTAACTTTGATCGTGTTCATGTTGGCGTTAATGCTGTTTTATTTGCTGGGGCAGGAAAAACCTATGCTGATCTAGAGGCCGCATTTGCAGCTATGTCATCAGGGGATACGATTGTTCTGAGTGACGGGACCTATACCGGAGATAGTAACAACGTTATTAGACTGGATGGGTTCACGGCAACACAGATAAGACTACCATTAAGCGGTATTTATACGACAGACAACAGTGGTGCAGACCCAGTTCAAGCTATTACTTGCTACACAACCGTGATGAGCGAGTCTCCTTTCGGTGTTCTCATAGATAAACAAGGTTTGTCCGGTACTGGTATAGAGCTGATAGGAAATACTCCGCTTGAATCCTATGAACTCAACACTGAAGGATGGTCCAGTGGGCATTTAATTGCGGCAGGAACGGATAGGCGTGGAATAAAATTAGCTGGATTTGTTGTTAAGGACAGCCAAAGCACAGGTATATGGGTTATGCAGTGCGACCATATCAAGCTTCAGTATTGCTTGGCTTTCGAGAACGGTGTTGGATTCGTTAGTGGGGCTAATAGTGTAACTAATATATCAATTCAAAACTCCACTGATTGTCTTGTTGAGTACGCTTTTGGGTTCGGAGAAGGCCGATACAAAGTTTCTACNTACCAATCTAAACGAATCGTTGTTAGGAGAGGGTTTGCTAGGCAGGATCAAAGAGAAGGCGCAGACCCAATGGCAGCAGTTAACCTTTACAGGGAGAGACAGAGTGCCTGTCAAAACTACCTGCATATTGATTCTGATTCTTTTGAGTTTTGGGACGCAGCAGGCACTAGTGGAAATATTAGCTTTGGTTTTGCTGCTACTGGTGTCTACGGGTATCCAAAAGACGGGAAGTTTGATCGTGTTGGCTCATTAAATAACGAGTGCGGGTTCATCTTTAACGACGCATACGAGAATCCGAACGACTACCAAGGTTTTCTCTTTAAGGATGTATGGGCGCATGACATAGAGGTTCCACAAAACTCGTTCTGTCAAAATGGACCGATGAGAATAGAAAATTTCACTTTTAGCGAGATAGATACCACCGGTAGGTCTTCTGGTGGAAATACGGATTTATTCCTGAACTACAGAAGTGGTGAAGATTTAAAGCGTGGAATAATGAAGTATTTGGGATGGGATGGATCATCCCCTGTTGACCAAGGTTCATTGGCCATTTCAGGTTCAGGTGGTCAGGACACATTTTGGATATTCAGGGATGGCTACCTTTACGGGTTTCAAGGGGTCATTGGTGGACAGGGCAGCGTTATTCTTGCCAACATAGATCAAGCCAGCAATCCATCGTCATTAGGATACGATTATTTAGGGCGGATAGAGGAAGGCTCCACAATTGAGAGTCAAGGATATGGAGCAAGGGATTTTTATTACGGTGTAGGTAAAGCTGGCACTCTATATGGTGAAACTGATTATGAGCTTGAAACTACGGAGCCATGGATAGAGCGTTCTTGCTATGAGTTGGTGAGAACTTATTTTAGGGACCACTCCTACACAGGCGCAACTAGAACGCTAGGAACTCAAACCCTTTTAGGTGATAGGGGGTGGTGCAAAGATGATGATGATCTGCTGGATTACATTACATCTTACACTGGAAAAACACCTCTTTTGAGTTGCAGAGCAACAGCGGTGAACGGTGACGGGATTATCACATGGAAACACCCTGCCTCTAAATACAGAACAAACATAACAGGGATAAAGATTTATCTTGATGGCTCTTTGGCGGGAACTGTTGCGGCCAACGCTTACGGAATGAAAATACCTGGATTGGCGGTTGGTCACAACTTCAAGGTCCAATGCGCAGTTGTCGATAGCGTTACAGGTGAAGGTGGTTTAAGTAATCCGGTCTACATAACCGCATAAATGGTGTAATTTTATGGCTACAGAGAGAATAATATCATTAGGTAATGGCGGCGGAAGAGATTACGCTACGCTCGCACTGGCCTTTGCTGGTACAGAAATACAGAATAGAATTTCTAATGATGAGTTTATTATTGTTGAGGTCTACAACGATAACGATCTAGCCATTGTTGGTAGTGGAGCGGTCGCAAATGGAGGAACGGCAACCCATACCGTTACTGTTAGACCGGCATACCAACATGATTATGCCAATAATAATTTCGCATCAACCGCCTTAAAGTACGATCCATCTTTAGGGGCTGCACTGGAAACCACGGGTGCTTTTGGGATATTGATAAACCTTCCTGCCAACTCCTTTGTCGAATTTAGAAGTATGCAGCTTGCCTGCTCTAACGATGACGGTAGGGTGACGCTATCGGGAGACTTCTTTAGTGGTTTCGTGGACTGCCTTATTAGAGACAACGGGCAAGGTGATAGCTCAGCGTCAAATTACACTAATTGTTTAATGATTAGGGATGCAAATCTTACTCAGCCTATTTTATCCTTAAACTACTCGAACGCTAACCAATGCACGATGGTTGTTCCTGCTGATTTATCCCCGTCAGGAAGTGCGGTTGGATTTAGCGGCACATCAACTGCGAACGAGTGTGCTGTATTTGGTGGGGCCACCGCGTTTAGTAGCTCATCACAGGCAGGGTCAAACTATAATGCTTCCGATGATGCCAGCAGCCCAGGTGCTAGCTCCCTGGACAACCAAGTATTCGCTGATCAGTTTGAGAATGTTAATAATGCTACCCAGGACTGGAGAAGGAAAGCAGGCAATGATCTTGATGGCGCTGGTGCTGGCGGCATTGATATCGGCTTTACCATTCCGGCCACTATCCCCGCTCCTGTTCCCAATATTGGGGATGTTGATACCGATGGCTCCATAAGAAGCGATCAAACTAACATATCAATTAACGGTAGCACCCTAGCTGGAATAACTGGCGTTACGCTCACTGATGGAACATCTACAGTAGCGCAAACCATTATTGGCTCACCTACTGAGCCTGAAGTGGTTATTGATGCAGTTCAAGGGGTTCTTCCTTTTGGCGCATTAACTTTAGAGGTTACCGATGGCTCAAACCCTGATACCGAGGCGGTAACTCTTACGCCTCCTACGCTGAACGATTATGTCGCTCTCGTTAACCCAGGAACCGACGCGACTACCGTATTTTTTAATGCGACAACAACGCCTCAGACCGGTGATCAGGTTGAATGGGTTAAGCTAACCACGAATGGTCACACTGTCACAATAACGCCTTCAGGATCGTTCTCGATATCAGGTGGAACAGGTGTTGACAGCTTCAGCATAAGATGGAGAGAAACGGCCACTGATACTTGGGGTGCGTGGGCAACCATGGACCTTGAGAACGCGATTTTGTCTGCCAACCCTGTTGCCGCTACCACTGAATACAATATCGCTTTATCGGTCCCAGTTGCCACTATCCTTGCAGCGGCTACAGCAGGAGAAGGTGGCGCGCTCTCGCTTAGTAGCGTTACACCAGGAGCCAACTGTGCTTCAGCCGTTATCAATGGGGCTAATGTTGACATGACTCCATCAGACAACGTATCAGGCTTAATGGTTGTGTCATACACCGTTTCAGAAGCAGGAGCAGGCACAGCCAACAGCGTTATAAATACCACTATAAACGTGATCAACCCCGCTGTTTCTCATGTTGTGGTTTTTAACTCTACATCAACAGTGGAACTTGATGTCACCAGACCTAGCAATAACTTAACAAACAACTCTCAAAACGCGGTAACGGTAACATGATCATATCGGTCAAAAGGTTTGGCGGAATAATGCCGCGAAGCTCACCACAATTGCTGCCTGATTTCTTGGCACAAAATGCCGTGAACACTAAGTTGTGGTCTGGAGCGTTAGATAAATTTAGTGCGCCACTTTTTTACTTGGACCCGACTAAAACGGGAAACCTGAAGACTATTTATCGCTTTGGTGCAGTACCAGGCAATGACCAGTCTGGTTTTTGGTTTCATTGGACACAAGAGGTTCATTGTGTGCGGGGCCCAGTGAAAGGTGACACGCAAGAAAAAACCTACTTCACAGGCGGTGGCGCTCCAAAGAAAACAGATTCAAGTATCGCNACATCAGGCGGNACNAATTACCCAACNAANTCNTACCTTCTTGGTGTCCCNNCCCCTCCNGCNGGTTTTACNGTTGCCNTAAACGGTGCTGCCGGNAATGCAGAAGACGCAGTNGATAGGGCTTATGCCGTTACTTATGTCAGNGCATGGGGAGAGGAAGGGCCACCAAGCCCGTTAACNNCNNCAGTTCAGTTTTGGGAAGGGCAGANCGNTNACNTTANANNCNCTCCCTACNGGNCCANGCGGNAATTANAANNTGGCGACNAAGCGGATATACCGNACNGCNACNGGNAGNNNTACAGANCTTGATTTTGTCGNAGAGATGNCNTTAGGNNCANGNCTCTTANNNNGATNNNATNCTTGATTCTCAGNTAGGNGANACAATNCANTCGATNTATTGGGAGCCTCCNCCTCCTGATATGTTTGGATTAGGGGCAATGGCGAACGGATTGATGTACGGGTTTTCTAAAAANCTTNTNTGCATATCTGANCCGTGGCTACCCCATGCCTGGAANCCGTTGAACCANCAGGCAACNAACTATCCCATTATTGCCGGTGGCCATTTTGACAATACNATTGTTGTCCTTACTACTAAAAACCCGCANTTGNTNACAGGTTACGATCCNCGATCACTGACNATGCAGGAATACGATATTAAGCAGGGATGCGTCAGCGCAAGATCAGCCGTGAGTTCAAAATACGGNGTNNCTTANGCNTCNCCNGANGGNCTTATGTTGATAGGTCCAGCCGGATACAAAAGNCTAACCGAGCCATTTATGACAAAAGACCAATGGCAAACACTNAANCCAGACAGTATTTTAGGNGCNGTCCATGAAGACAGGTATTTNGGNTTTTATGACAATGGCACAAATCAGGGATGCTTTTTGCTTGACCCTGCCAATCTTGATGCAGGAATGGTTTACCTGGACGTTTATGCTGATGGTGTCTTCTCTGATCCTCTAACCGATAAGCTTTATTTGTTGGTTGGAGATCAAATAGTGGTGTGGGATGAGGGTATAGCGGAAACGTTTACTTGGAAAAGTAAGGTGTTCAAACTATCAAGACCTACTTGCATGACCGTTGGACGAGTGCTTGCTGATAGTTATAACGATTTGCAATTGCGTTTTTATGTTGNTGGCCAAGTAGTTCACACACAAGCCGTGACTGATGACAAGACATTCAGAATGCCAGCAGGCTACAGGGAAAGGCTATTCGAGTTTGATTTAGTGGGGACTGATGTTGTCAATCAGGTTGATNTAGCAGGTTCACCAGCGGAGCTTCCTTTTGTATGAGCGCAACAAGAAAGCCTAGACTTGGATCGTTCGGCGCGATTCAAGATGCCGCAGTAAAAGCGGCNCTCAATCAGATCAAAGAGGTGATCGAGGCTAACTTGGGCTTGCGTGGTGATACGCTCGATGCCAACCCTACGTGGAGAGAATTGGTTGCAAGTGGTTTAGTCTCATTTACTCGAAGAGGGTTTAACGCAAACGAAACCATTATTAATCCAGGGACAGGACAAAATAGTCCGGACTTTGATTCTGCTATCCCTCCTGCACCTGAAAATGTCAGTGTTGAAGATGGGTACACCGCNATTTATATTGGTTGGGATGCGCCGGTTTTCGCAAACCTTGCCTATNCNGAAGTGTGGNGATCNGCNACCGATAATCTAGGCTCAGCAGTGAANGTAGGGCAAGCGGAGGGNNCTACCCCTTTTTATGTTGATACCGTGGGCAATGGATCAGCGNTGCTTTATTACTGGGTAAGATTTGTTTCTACTTGGGATATTATCGGNCCGTATAACGCAGGAGCCGGTACACCAGGACAATCAGCAATTGACCCTGCATACGTTAACCAACAGCTATCAGCACAGATCGGCGTTGGTGGCCCAGGCGTTATCGTTATAGGTGCCACTAACTTTGCATTGGGTATGCCAAATGAAGATGATATTTATCCCTTTGCGCTTGGTCTTATTAATGGCGAGACAGTCATAGGAATAAACGCCGCTACTTATATTATTGATGCAACCATTACGGATGCAAAAATAGGGAGCTTAAAAGCAGATAAGCTTTTTGTTGATTCAGGCACGATTGCCAATGCCATTATTGGAAGTGCAGACATAACTAATGCAATGATCTCAAATATCATTCAATCCAATAACTATGTGGCCGGTAGTGCNGGCTGGATAATTAATAAGGCGGGGAACGCAGAGTTTAGAAACATAATTGCAAGAGGCGATATTGAAGCGACAACAATAAAAGCCGATGCCGCCGANATTGTTAAAACACTGCACCTTGAAGGCGATGCTGTCACCATCCCTATCTCTGCTTATGTCTCAACACAGACATTTACCGCGCTTGCAGAACTGGTTTCCTTTTCTAGTTTTTCAAGCTTTAGTGGACAAAGAATATCATATGGATTTACCACACCAGCAGACTTAGGCAATTCCAATAAGCTAACAGCCTTCTTTTTTGGGTACGCATCATTGCCCAATTATGTCGCCGCTCGGCCTACTATTAATGCCTTCTACATTGACCAGCGGTACGCATTTCGTTCATTCGATGAAGGGTCAGGCAATTATCTTACCTCTGAAGGCAGGGCATTTATTGGGTTAGAGCTTTATAACAATACAGATGCTACTACACAGACTGCGTACATTACCGAATTTGGATATGGTTCTAGTTCCAACTTTTCTTANTCTATCGTCTTTAATGTGGCTGAAAACAAAAGCTACACGTTAAGAGGATTTTTCGATTCCACCAACCCTAATATAGATGATTTAAATCAGTTAACGCTATTCGGGACGGTAACGAAACGATGAATACTTTTCAGCGTTACATCATCGTTAATAGCACAACGAAAAATGTTGATGGAACACTTCGTATGTGGTCTGACGATATAAGCCTNGTGGACTTAAATGCTGATCAGTCTNTTNTGGCAAGCGNTGGGCGACTTGCTGACACTGTTAATGATATTGAAATTATTGATTACTACTACGATGGTGTTGANGATGTTTGTTACGAAAAAGCCGTGATGACGCCAGCCTATACCTCAGTAGATCAGCCTTTTGAATTTGATGGCTATGTTGATGTGAGTATCTCATCTTTGCCCACGGGCTATATCGTTAAACCTCACTCATCCATGGTGGTTCAAGCGAGCAATACCAATAATGTGACGGTTCGATTGTCCGGTGTGGGCGACTACCGAATTCAAATATATGCGCCTCAATATAAAGTTTTTGAAGTGCCTATAACGGTTGTTGATAATCGTGGGGATAACAGAGCGGTAACGGCTGCGGAGATTAAAGCTAAACGAAATGAACTTGAAGAAAGCGCGATAACAGTAATGGTGAACGCCGTTTCAAGAACCTTTGATGGCGATGTTTTAAGTCTTAGCCGGATGGGTGANCAAATCAGGCGCTTTGATTCCTTNCCCACCGTTGTTGGTGGTGANCTTGCNTGGGGCTTATCGGATGGCTCAATAATCCACATGACAAAGACAGAGCTTCAAACGGCATACGATGATATCCGCGATGCGAAGGCGGATAGAAGGGCTGATTTACACGATAGGGCCAGAACCATTATGGCGTTACCGAAACCAACTCAGGCGAACATTAAGATAATGCTGGGTAGGAGAAGACCTTGAACGCAGAAGAACAATCGGAGTTGGCGAACAAATGGCTGAAAGGCAACGATGCGGCTGTGGAGCTTTTATTTATCCTTGGTGATATCAGTCAAACATGGGATGACCTTATCGATAGGGATAAAGCGGTATCTAACGGTGACATTAATCGGATGATGATTCTTTCATTGGTTCATATGGTGAAAAATCCCTTCTTTGTCGCGCACCAAGAAGAGCTGTCTACCGTTTTTGATTTACAAATTCAAAAATGGATGGATTCAAATTACCTTGAAAACACGAAGAATGAGCACTTGTTACACGTTGCTTTTGGTCTTCGCAGTGTTGTGACACCTATTTTCCTGCATATGGTGCAGTTAATTGGTGGTATTGATTGGAGAATGGAAGCGATGAAAGAAATCTATCCTGCAATTTATGATGAGCCTTTCGAGGACTATTTAAAGGAGCACACNTGATGGGNTNNNNTAGTGGACCAAAAAAAGAAAAGCCAGGGGCTTTAGAAATTGAAATGCTCAGGCAGTCTNGGGAGAANTGGGATAGGTATCAGACCGAATTCAAACCTATGGAGCANGANTTTATAGATCGTGTTCGCGGGTTTGGTGATCGTGGTATGCGACAAGATATGGTTAACACTTCGGTCAATACCGCGAGGCACAGCATAGGAAACCTTGCCCCACCTGTAGGCACCACACCAGGAGGCCCCGCTTTTAAGAGAGCGTTGGTTGATTCTGAAAATAGGACAGGGCGCGCTTTGGGAATGGCGGGTGTTGCGGGTGAGCAGGTAGGGGAAGATCGCTATGTTCGGGGCGTCAATCAGTTGGTAAGGATTGGGCGGGGTCTTAGTGGTTCTGCTGATGCCGGTTTATCACGGTCCTCTGCGATGGAGGCCGGAAACATTGCGACAGACACCGCATTTAGCAATAG
>JAESQG010000165.1 GCA_016765265.1 Pseudomonadales bacterium
TGTATTTTTCCTAACAGCATGATATCGCCGACGACAAACTCTCTCAGCTCCACAAAGGTATAGGGTTCCGTTCGGTGAACAATATCGAAATAAAAAAGCGCACTGGAAGTCCAAGACGGAATGGCCTGTCTTATTTCTCCTACAGATGAATCTTTAGCGTCATCACCGGTTTTAGTATCGAGATCTCGCCAACATTCTTGCAAACATTCTTGCAAACACAATTGTTCCAATGTTGCTGTATCCAACAACATTAAACCGCTTGATCGATGAGTGGGCCCATCATCGATCGTCTCTCCCCTCCACCTCAACACAATATTATCGGCAAGAGGTAACTCAGTTTTATCGATGAAACGAGAAGGCTGCCAAGCAGCGCAAAATAAATTTTGCAGATGCTCAAACAGAGTTCGATGCGCTAGCATCAATGATAGAAAACGAGATTCACCTTCATAGTCCCACCAGAATCGTTCACCTATGGGATCACACCAGCGATCCTCCATTAATGCAATGTAGAGAGAGCGTTGATTTTCCTTTAACTCTATCCACTCCACTGGAAACGCTGTCACCTCCTGCAATAATGAGAAGGTAAACTCCCAGCGACTTAAAATATTCTCACCCTCAATAACCGCTATTCTCCTTTGAGAAAACCATTCTCGCAGTATTCCCGCAGTTCTGGGGGTATATCGCGATGCTATTTGACTGAGAAACAACGGGCTAGAGTTAAGAGCGCTGCTAGTTTTTGTTAATGGTGGCTGCTCTAAAGCTGAGAGCATTTCATTCATTGAGGACTTTTTATGAGTTGAAGACTCTTTCTCAGCTGAGGACTCTTTATCAGTTGAGGACTCTTTATCAGTTGAGGACTCTGTCATAAATACCCCAAAGTTAGGCGCACCAGATCTTGCACATTGCGTACCCCAAGCTTGCTCAGCATATTAGAGCGATGTAACTCCACTGTCTTAATACTAATACCCAGAATATCCGCTATAGTTTTATTAAGCTTTCCCGCGCTGACGAGGTTTAATACTTGCTTCTCTCTGGGCGACAGTTTTGCAATTTTTTCACTAGTTGCTTGGTAATTTCTTAATCCCGCTCCGGGCCCCGTTACCGCTATTTTAATCGTCTCGATGAGCACCTCATCGGAAAAGGGTTTCTCTATAAAATTCGTTGCACCCCTTTGCATCACTTCAACTGCCATGGCCACATCACCGTGACCGGTCATCATAATGACTGGCAACCGGGATCGGCGCTTACATAACTCGTCCATCAANTNCAAACCACTCATACCCGGCATTCTNAGGTCNGTCACNACACAGCAGTTNTCAATTAACATCGGNGTCTTTTCTAACTCAATCAACAGGTCTTCCCCACAATGAAACTCATCAACCTCCATCGCCTCTTCTTCCAATAACCACGCAGTCGATTGTCTAAAAGGATTATTGTCGTCCACAAGAAAAACTTTAATCTTGTTCATTGTGAGATACTCCCGCCCTGTTGTGGCAAGGTAAAAACAAAGGTTAATCCCTTTATAGGATTACGCTCGAAGTACAAACTTCCACGGTGGAATTCGATAAAAGAGCGACAAATGGAAAGCCCCGCTCCCATGCCCTCACGTTTGGTAGTGAAAAAAGGGGTAAAGAGCTGATGTTCATGCTCCTGTGAAATCCCACAACCTTGGTCAATCACTTTAACTTGTATCCGATAATCAACATCCGAGATCACTTCAATAAGTAGTTTTCTTTCAAGAGGATTAGTTTTTCCCATTGAGTCGATACCGTTACGAATTAAATTTGTTATCACCTGCTGTATCATTACTTTGTCCACCANCACAGNGGGCAAATCTGGCTGAACCTGTAAGACCATTTTCACATGCTGTTGTTGCGCATCTAATTGCAACAACTCAACCACCTCTCCAATTAATACATCCATGTTGCAATGAATGAATTTTGGCTGACGCGTTTGCACGAATTCCCTGATGCGCGCCACCACAGCTGCCGCTTGTGAAGCTTGCTTATTGGCGAGAGCGATGGCTTTTGATAGTCGCGGCTCTGCATCCATTAAAGAANGNCACATTTTTTCAGCTGCNTTNAGATAATTAACAATCGCCCCTAGTGGTTGATTTAACTCATGAGCNAAGGTTGTAGCCATTTCACCAACACTCATCGTACGAGAGGTGTTAAACAATTCTTCCTGCAATACACGTTGTTGATGTATCGCTTCTTGACGCGCCGTGATATTTTGGACTGACAGCAAAATCGNAACCGTTCCNCNNTCANTNACCNACGCCCAATGCAAAATATAGGTGTTACCGGTTTNTCTACAGTAGCCTTCCGTCAACAGGGGATATTGATCTAGTGGACTTTCTTTTCCTTGGTCATCTATAGGATCTGTTAAGATGGGTATCGTTGAGGCGGGTATTGTTGAGAANANCGACGCTAGGACATCTTTAGNGCNTAACNTTCCCNNGCCTTGAAACCATTCAAATTGGTCAACAAAAANCGAAANNTTCTCACCCCCTATTATTGAAACAAACTCCCGCTGAAAAGCGTCATTGGAATACAACAACCCGCCCACAGAGTCATACGCTGCACAAGGAAATGCAACTGCGCCAAGCAGCGGACACATTTTATCAACAGATAGTTCTGATAAATGCTGGCGGGTATCATCGGCAGCATCAAACATTGGACTGGGTGGCAAGGATGTCATTTGTCNTCACTTAATTCGCGCGTATATTCACGGTTAAATTAGTAGACACATACAACGTTAAGNATTTGNCTTTTTAAATCAAAAAGAAAACNCTTNCANATATNTGGGCATTAATTAACCCCANACTAGAANCACCCNNGCNNTTAACGANAATTCACNCNTANTTATCTACGGATCAAATTGTCTAACGTAATCANCTGAGTTAGTCTCGNTAGNTTTAAGTNGATAACTTTAAGTCGATAACAAACATTCTAAAAACAACAGATAGTTGAGTGTAAATTATGACAGATTATACAACCCCCAATTTCTCTATAGACCTGTCAGGTCAAGTCGCACTGGTTACCGGCACCACCTCGGGATTAGGTCAGCGTTTTGCTCGAGTGCTTGCCAAATGTGGCGCTAAGGTTATTTTGACCGGGCGACGAGTAGAGAGACTACACGCGTTAGNCGAAGAGATTCGTGCAGAGGGAGGCACCTGCGAACCCATCGCAATGGATATGACAGACCGGGACAATATAAAGTCGGTAGTAGCCGAAGCAGAAGAGAAATTAGGAACCATTACTATCCTGGTTAACAATGCCGGTATACCTGATGCCCAGCGCGCCACTAAAATGTCAGACGAGTTAATCGATAATGTCTTCGGCACGAACTTGGTAGGGCCCTATGTCCTGTCCTGTGAAATCGCCCGCCGTTTAATGGAAAAAAAGCTACCGGGACGAATTGTCAACATCGCTTCTATCGCAGCGTTTGATATCGGTCCAAATTCTAGCGCATCCCTTTATTCCATTACCAAAGCCGGTGTAATTCGAATGACCGAAGCATTGTCGGTGGAATGGTCACGGTTTAATATCAACGTTAATGCTATCGCACCGGGAGCATTTAGGACGGAAATGATGGANGGNATGCTTGAGCGCATGGGTGACTTTAGNAAGGCTTTTCCTAGAAANCGAATTTGCGACCCNGCCCAAATGGACAGCACCTTATTATTTTTAGTCTCCCCTTCTTCCGAATGTGTTACGGGTACTTTTATCAAAGTAGACGACGGGCAAGGTTCACGATAATTTGGTCTCACTTTAGATTCAGTTCAACAAATAATGGGGGAATAGGAGAATATCGAAATCATTAATTGCTAGCCTATACATTAAGATCAGCCTTACACAGCTGATCTTAAAATCCAATCTCAACTCTGGTGGAAATCCTTATTTACAGGGGAAAACCCGCGACAGTCCCTCTTTAATCAATATATGTGCAGAAGCTTGCATCGCTTCGGGTTGTTTTCGTTCAATAGCGGTAAAAATTTGTAATACATGAATGATATAGATGGGCTCTTTTGGACAAATATTTTTCCCCTCAATATTTGATGTGATTAGCGCATCAGTGAATCCTGAACAATAATGAAAGTCCTCTTTCTGGGAGTCGCTCATTGTGACTATTTTTTTGAAATCCTTAAAAAACCCACATCGTTCAACATAGTCCTGTCCAGTTCGAATCGCACTTTTGCTTTCTACACTCGCTTCGAGTGAAAGCGGTAATACTAGCAAAATCATTAACAAATATTTCATTAATTGGCACTCCGGTTGATGGCTGATGGCTGATGGCTGATGGCTGGAAGCTAACATTTCGATTTCTCATAGTTAAAGATTTTACTGAGAAACCTTATCTTATAGTAGTAAAGCCTGATCTGGGCACGTGGATTCTCAACTAATCGTGAGCAAACCACTGAATAGGTCGATATATTCTATACATTTAAAATGTAGCACCCAAACGAGCAGATCTGACTTCTTAAACAGGTGACGTACATAACTTTTCGATCGATTATCTCTTAATCAATATTGCAATCATCAGGCGCTCAAGTCACTATATTGGAAACTTACTTGGGGGAATACTAAATGAAACTATGGCATTGTCTTGGTTCCCGTTCTTTCCGCGTATTATGGGCATTGGAAGAAATGGAGCTCGAATACGAAATCGAGGTGGTACGTTTTCCTCCAAGAATTTTTCAGAAGCAATATCTTAAAATTAATCCACTGGGTACAGTCCCCTATTTTGTAGACGGCGAGACTCAGATGACTGAGTCAGTGGCTATCTGTCAGTATTTGGTTGAAAAATACAATAAAAATGAATTTGGAGTTCATTGCCAGGAGCCCGAATACGGAGAATTTCTTAACTGGCTTTACCATTCAGAAGCCACCTTAACTTTTCCTCAGACCGTTGCCATGCGCTACCGCATATTGGAGCCGGGAAAATTCCCTGAAGTAGGAGACAGTTATATTGAGTGGTATTTTGCTCGTCTCAGATTGCTGGAAGAAAAAATTAAGGGCAGAGAATTTCTTTGTGCAGGGAAATTCACCATAGCGGATATCGCTATAATTTATGCTCTTTACCTAGGCGGTGTACTTGGAGTGACTGACCGATACTCTCCCGAACTCCAAGATTACCTTAGCCGGATGAAAGAAAGACCAGCATTTCAAAAGGCCGAACAAACAGTAGGGCCATAAGTAGAAACTCAACAAAACAGCCTATTCTAACTATTGTCTCCTACATTGAAATCCCGTCAATCCGTCCCAATAAATAAGGAATGTAACCATAAACCTTTTTGGGGAACATCATAATGCGTGTAGACCGACTCACCAACCCACTACAAGAAGCCTTAGCTGACGCTCAATCAATAGCTGTGGGGAAAGATCACAGTACTATTGAGCCATCGCATGTGCTCATCGCCCTACTGGAACAACGTAACGGCACCACCCGCCAATTGTTGCTACCCCTGGGTGTGGACATGCATCGTTTAACTTCTGGTTTGAATAAAACTTTGGAAGAACTTCCCGTCATCCAGCACCCCACTGGCGAAATCCAAATTTCTTCCGGCATGGGTAAAGTCTTCAATTTAGCAGACAAACAGAGCCAAAAACGGGGAGACCAGTTTATTTCCTGCGAAGTGATGTTGCTTGCATTGTTTCAAGACACCGGCGCAGTGGGGAAACTACTGCAGGAGTCCGGCGTCCATCAGCAACAACTGGGGCAAGCTATTGCCAATATGCGAGGCGGCAACGCAATCCATAGCGCAGACAGTGAAGCCGAAAGACAAGCTCTTGAAAAATATACAATCGACCTCACCGAGCGCGCAAAGCAAGGTAAATTAGATCCCGTCATAGGCAGAGACGACGAGATCCGACGT
>JAESQG010000166.1 GCA_016765265.1 Pseudomonadales bacterium
TTGCCCATGTGTCGATCCCTGATCCAGGCCCAGGGCGGTGATATCGGGTTTGAGCGGCCCGGGCATGGTGGTGCGTGTTTCTTCTTCACCTTGCCGGTCGCCGGTGCCGTGGGCTCGCCCTGTACGCCCGCTGCCGGCTCCGGAGAGCCGACAGAATAGCTTTCCCCTCAAGGATCCCAGCGTATCTCGCCACTCAGGTGCGGGGCGTTTCCGGACGCGTTCAGCAGTTGATAGTCCCAGCCATCTTGCCCCGCCCGCCAGTTGAGCTGTGCGGTCCCGGGAAGGAACAGTGGCTTCTTGAACTGGCAGGAGACCGATATCGCGTCCGGGCGCCAGCCACTTTGCTGTTCCAGTAGTGCCAGTACTCGGGCCTTGCTCCACATGCCGTGGGCAATCGCCCGGGGGAATCCGAAGGCCTTTGCGGTCAGCGCGTGAAGGTGTATCGGGTTTCTGTCACCGGATACACCCGCGTATTGGCGGCCAATGGATTCCGGGGCACTGAGGTCGGTGGTCTCAGGGTAGTGGGGCAGTTCGGGCGGTTTGCCGCCTGAGGTCTTTTTGCTTTTATCCGGCTGACGGAACAGGTTAGTGCTCGTCTCCTCCCACACCAGTCTCCCTGCGGACCAGGCTTCGGTGACCAGATCGAACTCCAGGCCCCTCGACGTATTATTCTGACCGTCCAGTCGTGCGGTGATGTCCAGTGTTTCCCCGGTGCCGATAGCTCGGTGCTGCGTGATGTTGTTGCGAAGGTGNACNAGCCCAAGCAGGGGCAGTGGGAAGGCTTTCTCGGTCAGCAGTTTCAGNTGCAACGGAAACGCCAGGATGTGGGGCCAGGTGATGGGCACGTTNGCCTGTGTATCGAAGCCACATACCNTCCGGTAGCGTTTCAGGTTATCGTTGGCCGTNCTGACACCGATTAATCGGGNGGACAGNCCGGGGATNNTGAGNTCGTCGCCGGATGGCTTGGTTTTCGGGAGTAGGGCCTTGCTGTANAGCGACCATAGGCCGGGNGGGTGACNGTGGTAGNTNGAAGTATCTGTCATATTGCTATCTCTCCTGGTACACCTGTGCGTCTNTGGCCTGATATGCTCTAATATAAGACTAAGGTCTCAGAGTCTGGCAAACCCGGCCAGTATGAGCATTGACCTGGCTTGCCAGCAAGGTTGTCCGGCCGGCCAAGCCGATTAATAAACAACTATAAAGCGGGATTTTATGCAGGAACTTCGCGATGCGGGTGTGATGTTGCGCCTGATTTATCAGGCCATGAAACGCAAAGGGATTGATACNGATGCNATTTTTGCCCGGCTGGGAGTGGATGAAGACTATGTCTACACCGAGCAGCTAAGAACACCTCACAGTGCCCAGTTGTATTTCTGGCAGGTGGTTGAGGATGTGTCGGGTGACTCCGACGCCGGCCTCCACCTGGGTCAGTTGTTACCGGCCTACAAGGGGCAGGTNCTGGAATACCTGTTTCTGAGTAGCCCNACGTTTGGCGAGGGNCTGCGGCGGGCTCAGAACTATCAGCGCCTGTTGAGCGATGCNGCCAATACNGANTTCTTCATCGAGGGNGACGAGGCNTGCATGGTNCTGGATGCNGCTTCCAGCGAAGTCAGCCGTCTGCGGCANTTCAACGAATGNTTCGTGCAGGGNCTGATNACCTTTTTCAAATCGATNACCGATGACCGCTTCTACCCGTCGCGNATCGAGTTTGAGCATCAGCGTGAGCANGGCCNGGAGCATGTGATNGACGTGCTTGGCTGCGATGTCNTNTTNGGCGCCAAGGAAAACCGGCTGTATTTCCCNGCCACNNTGCTGTCCCANGCTTCNCCCCATGCGGAACCGGAGTTGCTGGACCTCCATGANCGGTTNGCCAGTGAGCAGGTNGCCCGTCTTGAGAAGAAAGACATCGTCGGACANGTCGAGCGNATTGTTGCGGANCTGCTGGACAGCGGNGAGGTNACTCTGGANGCNGTNGCCGANCGTCTTGGNATTAAACCCCGAACCCTGCGTACNCGNCTGACNGAAGCNGAAACCAGCTTCAACCAGGTGCTGGCCGATTTCCGTTATCGCCTGGCGCGGCANCTGCTGGCAACCACCGACGANTCCATNGACGAAATCGTTTATCTCACCGGCTTCTCGGAACCNAGNACTTTCTACCGNGCNTTCAAGCGTTGGTCGAGCATGACGCCTATCGAATACCGAAAGACCGCACAGGGAAAGGANGCCATGGTTGATGCCATGTAAGAGCNTNCCGNAANCCGAACTTTTTTCATGAAAAACGTTGACATGCAGGGCGGCCTCTTTATAATGCGCCCTCGTTGTCACCGAGCAGTCACACCCTTGATTGCGCCCGAGGTGGCGGCTCACGCGGAGCGGTAGTTCAGCTGGTTAGAATACCGGCCTGTCACGCCGGGGGTCGCGGGTTCGAGTCCCGTCCGCTCCGCCATAATTTACCCTTATAAATCAATATCTTATAGTCCAGTGCATACCTAATTGAAAGGTAGTCATAGGTTTCAATATTCTCAGTGCATACCATAGTGCATACCAAATATTCNTGATTTTACTCAATATCCTTGTACGACTTGGATTTCNTTTAAATTAGTGCATATCAGTTGTCGGATTGTGTGACTTACCATGTGATCAAGTTTTAGGTGCTCATATTTTTCATCTCTAGAAAAGTGTGTAGCATTTAATCTGCGGACTGCTCGAGGCGACGACAGTCCCATTTCTCTACACGCAGGAACGGAGCGATCACCCTAACCGACTGTGCAACGTATTTTGCCTGCGATGTAATCAAGGAACTGGATCTCACAATCGAACCCGTGGCTGTGGCGTGCCTTTTATTATTTTAGGCTGCTATCGGAAATTGATAGAGTCCACGGCAGTGGTTTTTCCATCGGTGATTTTCGAGAGAAACCACTTTTTCGTTATTCGANAAAGGCAAAGTCATTTGTTTCGGCGTTTTCATTTCTAAAGATGAATGCCCCCGAGTTTCATTNTAGTATTCCTGGAATTGGTTTAGTTTATTTTGTAAATCATAGGCGTTGAAAAATAAAACGTGATCTAGAAATTCTCGTCGTGTGCTGCCAATGACCCGTTCTATAAATGGATGGGCAGTGGTTTGTGGACAATAATATTATTAAGCATGCAGCAATAGGCGACACCATCGCAATCACCTGCATGAACTGAAAAACCAATAATTCTTCGCGTGTATTGATCTAAGGCAACCATCACCCAATGGTTTTTTAGGAAATAGATTCACAACGAAATAAATCAACCGACCAAAGCGAGTCTTTCATGTGCCCAATAAAGGTTAGCCAAGATGGACCCTCACCGTATCCTGGATCACTATTTTTATAGCGTTTTCTCAAAATTCTACCAACTGCAAAACGGCTTATTATGATTCCAAACTCCTGATAAATCTGCATTGAAATCCGACCGTAGCCCACTAAAGGGTTCCGTTTTTTTATCTCTAAGACCGAGTCAATCAGGGTTTGATCTGGACCTTTCCTACCAGGAGTTTTATTATTTTTATTGGAGTACAACTTACTATATTTACGCTTTACCAATGCTTTGTGGAACTCAAGAATGGTGGTAGGCTTTAAAATCACTGACACTTTCTGAAGACGATTTACATCTATAAAAAAGGCTAAAACCCAAAAAGGAATCGATCAAAACTATTAAGATTCGGCGCTCTACTATTGCCTCGATTCATTATAATTAACTGTTGCTTAGTGGCCATGGCTTCGGCCATCACTACCTTCACACCGCCAGGCTTTAGCAGTTTCGCCATCGTACAAATAAAGTGAATTAGCAATTCAATCTTCTCTCTCATGTTGAGAAATCTACGTTACTCGGTTAAAAAGGCAAGTTATGATAAACTATTGATCCTTCCGGCAAATTAACATTTCGCACGCCACAGCCATGAGCGCCACAATATTCGTACTAGGTGNTGGGTCAATACGGATTGTACTCTGAATGAGGCGTCATTCACTCCCCTGGTCGATGACGTGGGGAATACCATTATCGAGGCTAAGAATTTGGTGGGTTATTCTCCTGAGGAGCCGCCCGTGTTTTTAGGGCATTACTGGTTTAGCGGTGGGCCTCGGCGACTAGCGGAGAATGTGGCTTGTGTGGACTACTCAGTGGCCAGAGGCGGGAAGCTAGTGGCGTATCGTTGGAGTGGGGAAAATATAATAGAGGATTCCAATTTTGTTTTTTAATTAGCGGGAGAAATGCCCAAAGGGCGAGCTATTTGAAATAAAGATCATCTCGTAGAANCTAGCATTCGCCTAATTCAGCCACAGTACTCCCCAAACCCGTAATTGGGCAACAACCTGTTGCCCAATTGAATTAAATTTCCTGGGTACATAATTCAAAGATTATCTCCGAGTTGTGTGGTAANGGGAAGGCAAGCGTATATTTCTTGAAATGCCGATGTTTGACCTGTTCGTAGTTTAGAACAAGCATTGCTATAGGGAACTGTGGTGTTCACTAAATTATAGGCTGCCTTATTACGCTATCTCGTCCCCTGATCGAGGNTTTTCGCCTCCTNTCCTCTTTAATAGCTTTTTAAATTCTTTTATGTCGGCATTAGCTGCGCGTTCAATGAAAAAATCTTCAGTNTCAAGCGCTGACAATTTTTCAGCGACCGCGGAAGTGATGAACTGGTTAACACTGGTTCCGTCTCTTTTAGCAACCAAGGTCACTCTGTCTTTTAAAGACTTGGGCATTCTTAATGGGTATGAGGACATTAAACTGCACTCCTTAAGGCATCGCGTGGGGTCAAAACTTTAACGTTAAACTGTTTTTCTATATTAGTGAAATCCTTCTGATTGAAGGTAATAATAGCATCGGCTTGGCCATTTACCGCAGCTTCAAGTACCATCTCATCATCAGGGTCTGACAGCACAGGGCGCCACCGGTAATGAATTTTGACAGGTTTGGCTATTTTGGCCAGACCAGCGATATACAACTCCGCTTGGGCTTTGGTCAATCCACCTGCCTTGTAATGTTCTTGCATAGAACATTTGGCCTCGTACTCTACAAACAATGCCACACTAACCAACATTATAATTTTACCGGTACTAGCGAGGGATAGCAGTCTAGAGCTCGCTCCAGTTGGGCTTCGTAGTGCCGCAATAATAACGTCCGTATCTAAGATAAATCGTTTCATGTGTTATTATTTGTGATATCGCCCGCGATGTCAAACTGTTTATTGCTTTATGGGTTGGTATTGGGTGAATAATTAACATTATGCATTTCATTTATCGATGCTAGATCAAAGGAACGATCATAAACACGTTTAAATCGATTGCTGCCAATTAAAATGAATTCTACTAAATAACCCCAACCCAAGGTAGGAGTAGATCTATGAATTTATTTATTGGACGAGCGCGATTAGGCAGTGATCCCGTACTGGCCTATGTGGGCGAAGACAAAAAGCCTGTACTTAACGTACGAGTAAAGTCCCTCGATTTCAAACGCAGCAAGGCCAATCCCTACCAATGGGAAGATGTTGGCCTATGGTATGACCTTGCTCTTTGGAATTACCCCAAGGAAGCACAACAGCTATTCAAGAAGGGCAATGCCGTTTTCATTAAGGGTAGTATCTATCAGAGAACCGATCTTGAGACTGACAAGGAATACAAAAAGATTGATGCAGAAGAGATGTTGCCGTTGACGCCAATGATACAAGAATTAGTTTTTTTGCCCACAAAGAAAGCTCGACGAAGTGAACCAAGTGAGCAGGAAGAATAAAGAGTACTCGAAAAATACGTTTAATGCATAGAAGCTAAGTTAATCTAGCCCTGTTTCAACTCCTATGATTAGGAGCCCCAATCTTCTTGACCTGAAAGAAGGTGTCACGCCATGTGATTGGTCATGTACCCAAAGCCTGCAAGGTACAGAACGTAACGTTCGGCTCATCTAGATGGCTATCGCCATACCCAATGGGAAAATGTTATTTCCCTCTGGGGCATAGCGTTTTCTCTTTTTTTATTTGTTAGGAGAAAGACTATGTCTGATCAAGAAAATGTAAGTAAGCAACAAGCAAAGAAAGAAGCGTTTTTCGTTAATTTCAATGCCGATAATGCTCAGTTCTATTTGCGACGTTTTCGATACGTCGGCTCTGAAGAGAGTGATGAGTTGGCATTAGCGGCAGATTGCTTGGGGCAACTGTTCTGGGGATGTTTGTCGGCCCCACCGGACCGGTGATCGCACCGTTCTACCTGCGGGAAAAGATGGACAAAAAGGGAC
>JAESQG010000167.1 GCA_016765265.1 Pseudomonadales bacterium
AAGACCCCTGATGAATCACATGGCTGCAAACGGTTGGATATGCGTCAGCGTAGATTATCGCCTTAGCCCCGCCGCCACATTTCCCGCGCACATTATCGATTGTAAGCAGGCATTTTCTTGGGTCAAAGATAATATTGAGGCGTATGGGGGTAACCCGGATTTTGTCGCTATAACCGGCGGCTCCGCCGGCGGACATTTAAGCTCCCTATTTGCACTGACTCCCAATGATCCTAAATTTCAACCTGGGTTTGAGGATGTGGACACCACGGTACAGGGCTGCATTCCTTATTACGGAATCTACGACCTTAGCGACACCTATGCGCTACACGGTAACTCAGGTTTGTACACACTGATTAGTAAATACGTATTGAAAAAACCCAAAGAAACAAACCGCGAAGAGTATTTCGCTGGATCACCTATGCATCGAGTACATGAGAACGCACCGCCCTTTTTCGTGCTACACGGTACCAGCGACACAGCAACATCTTTTACCGAAGCTCAGAGGTTTGTCCAGGAGCTCCGCAAAGTATCGAAAAACTCAGTAGCGTTTGCGGAAATACCAGGAGCACAACATGCTTTTGATATATTCCCGTCGGTACGTAGCGAATACTCCAAGCTGGCAGTCGAACGTTTTGCTAATGTTCTCTACAGCGAGTATTTGGTAAAACAACAGGAGATTACGGAACAAATTTCTAAACTGGGAAAAATAGAAAAAGTGTAGTCACGAGAAATCCATCTCGATGACGGCCGACTAGTGCCTTTCGTTTGGGGTTAAAACAACTAATCATTCTGACCTATTGTCTAGGGCCTTCAAACCAAGCGCCTATTACGGCTATAGAGTTGCTAGAAACAGTCGTCCAAAATAGTTAATTATAGGGATAGTTCAACCCATGGGCTTATACTTTTTAAGTTTGATTGCCAAGAATCCACCTACCTTCTGCTAAGCTAATTTATGACCAACGAATAACCTGGCACCTCTACTTCAGACGGTGGAGTCAGCTCATGGACAACGCGGTTATTATACTTTCATAAGGGCTTTAGTTTGCATGGTTTTTCTTGAAGATAAGTCTGCATCATCCAAATTTAAACGCTGCAAAACACTGTGTGCCAGCATAGCGGGTAAAGTTGTTCTTGGATTTTTATTTTTCCTATTCTCAACCCTCTCGAACCCAGCTCTCTCGAACACGCATATAACGAATACTGATGTCTCGAACACAACAATCACTTATATTACGAATCTCACGAGCAAAAACCCTAGCGATATTGCTACTTCATTTTTACTAGACGATACCGGATTAACAATTAATGAAATACTACAAGAAGAATACCAGCAACAATTCAANCCCAATGAATCCTACCCAATCAACTTCGGCTTTGAAAGCAGCACTGCCTGGATAAAAATTACGTATCAGGACGAAAGAACTTTTCCTTATCATAAGGATCTCATCTTAGAAATCAGCTATTCCATACTGGATCATATTGAAATATTTCGGCCTTCGAAAAAAGGCTTAATCTCGTTCCAAACCGGTGCTTTAGAAGACTACAAACTAAGAGAGATTAAAAGCGATGCTTTTCTTTTTTACTTGCCGGACGCGGTGATAGAACCCACCACCATCTATCTTAAGGTACGCTCCGAAACCCCGCTCATTATTCCACTCAAAGTAAAATCTGTACACAGTGGATTCGCTTCAGGCAACTTGATTTCATTTGGCGGTCGTACACTTACCATCGTGATGGCCTTAATCATATTATACAATTTACTTTTATCATTCACACAAAGAGAGGCAGAACAATACTATTATGTAGTGTGGTACTCTCTAGCCACAATCTCCGCCAGTATTGTCATGGGAACAGCACAACCGTTTCTGGGAAATGCGGGGGTTTGGTTTACTGAAAAGCTATTGGCCACAGGCTCTTTGGCTGCCACATTTTTCCTACTACACACTGCCGCTTATGTGCAACTCAAAAGTTTTCATCCCTCACTCAATAAACTTATCATACTTTTGGCAACTGTCTTCGCCATTAATAGCTTGTTTGTTTTCGTCTCAGATTACCGGCTCTGGAAATGGACAATGTTCACTTGTGGAATTCCCGTAACCGTCGGGCTCGGATTAATTGGCTATGGAGTCTACTTAAAACAAAAAATGGCATGGATTGGGGTAACGGTCTTTTCCCCTATTTTTATCGGACCGTTTATCTATATTCTAACTGCAGCGAATATGTTCCCCAGTAACTGGTTAACCATAAACTCAGTGTTCATTGGCATTGTAGTAGTGGGCATCACTAAAGCCCTCACTGAAGGGACCAGAATTAACCAAGAGAAATCTAAGAGTCTGAACCTAGCCCAGCAAAACAGGAAAGCCTTAGAAGCCCATAATGCCTTATTGAAAAAGACCAACGCCATTAAGGATGATTTTTTGGGCACCATCAGCCACGAGCTAAGAACTCCTCTTAATGGCGCATCAGGGGCTCTCGCTCTATTGGAATGGACTTTCCAAGAAACAGGCCAAGAACACAATCGAGCCGGCCCGGATGAAGTCGATGGTTTATTTAAAATCATTAACCGTTCAATTAACGAAATGATAAGCCTCATCAACAGCATTATTAGCTTCTCTGAGCTACAGATCGAACACTCCAAAGTTAACCCTGATTATTTCTCTCCCTACAAATCGATTACTTCCATGATTAGGCTACGACAAAGCGAAATTAAAAATAGCAATATCGACCTACGCGTTAGCATTGATTCCTTATCCGCTATTGAAGTCATATCAGATGAAGAAAAGTGCAAGAAAATAATCGGTATAATTTTTGACAATGCGATCAAGTTTACTCAAGACGGCAGTATTACCATTCACGGCAGTATCGAAAAACCAGATAATGAGTCCACTAGCCTTATTGTGTCCATAACGGATACAGGCGTTGGAATTCCAACGTCAGATTTCGAAAGAATCATGGAGCCGTTTTCCCAAGCAGACCAATCTTATACTCGTCAATACGGGGGCTTAGGTATAGGACTAGCCGTCTGTAAAAAAACACTGGCTTTGATCGGGGGAGAGCTAAAAATGACTAGCGAACCGGGCAAAGGCACTTGCATTCAACTCATATTTGACATCTCCGGATTTAGAACCGTTGATGAATTACCACCGAATCGAGAACGGCACATTAGCGACCCCCCCGAAGTGACATTAACTAAAAAAGCGATGGCTGATCTACACGTACTCCTTGTGGAGGACAATGAGACTAATCAATTCATCACTGAGAGAATGCTACAAAAAATGGGGCTAGTTCCTTTAGTGGCGAAAAACGGGGCCATTGCCGTAGATCTATTTCGCGAGAAAAAGATAGATTTAATACTCATGGATTGTCAAATGCCGGTAATGGATGGGTTTGAAGCAACACGTCAAATCAGAGGACTTTCAACCGATACAGATTTCATCCCTATTATCGCTGTCACCGCCAATACTAGTGATGAGGATCAGCGAAAATGTAAGGAATCCGGTATGAACGATTTCTTGGCTAAACCAATCACTTACGAAGCCTTGAGCATAACAGTGGAGAAATGGGCAGAGAAAAGAGTAGCGATGAACATACGCACTTGAGTATCACGGTTAGCTTTTTTCCCTTTCTAGTTATTGATTGTAATGATAGAAAAGCATATTAAAACGGCGACAATGACTTGAATTTCATTTGCAATTATATAGGGCATTTTTTTTCGTCCGAATTTCGGGTAATCCCAAAATGCTCTCACGTAGATTCTCCCCTGGGGAATTAACAATGCGATTGCAGTGGGAAAATACACGAACGCTTCTGGTAATCTATCATCGATAGCTATAGCTAAAACCAATATGATTAAAATGATATACGTAATATGTATATCTACTTCGTCAAACATTTCAAGTGGCCCTCAGGTTGAACTTCTGAGTGTACTATTTATTCCTCAAGCCTATTAATCTTGACGAAATCGGTATACCGATTAATCCCCAGAAAAGCAAACGGTTCTCTCTTTGCCCGTTAGTTTTTTAAAAACAGTTTTATAGACGCTGCAATTTGATTTCTCTATGCCGTCAGCCAAAGCAATACTGATATCTCCTTCCTGAGAGAGTTCCTCGGCTAAAGCGAGTGCAATATCCGTTAGCGTTATGGGCTCGATCTGAGCTAGATCCTCTTCGCCAAACACTTCATCTCGGGCTTTATCTCTTATATTTTCAAACTCCTCGATGCGATCTGCCATTATAATATAACGGCTAAAGACTGTGCCTGGTGCAATTAAACTAGCGTAGCTGGGTAACACATCCGCATTATTTTTAAAGAACTTTATATTATCTTCAATACGCTGCGCCAAGGAAGGATGATCTTTAAAACGCCAATCTTTGTCCGCCTCACTCCGATCAAATAACTCTAACAGTAAATCAAACGACTCATTAATGGCCCGCGGATTGTATCCCGTCGCTAAAAGGTTTAGCAAACCCACCTCATCGGATTGACACTCTATGTAACGGCTGAATGATGTCAGCTGAAAATTACGCCACGGATATAGTATCCACATGAGATCTGATGGATCGTTAATATCACCCAATAACGCTTCAGGGATCGGGGGCAAGGAATCATAGTTTGGATATGTTTCTAAATAATAATCTGGGTTGATAATTAAAAACTCATCGAACACCTCACGATCACGATTATCGCAGGAACTGTTAGGACTAGTACTGTTAGGATCTCGCGCTAAACTAAAGTAAGGACTATCCGGGTCTTCACTGTAGGTATAAGGAACATACGGGATGGCTAAATCACCATAAGAGGGATCGACATCTGCGCTGCTATCCCTCACTAAATCATCTTCCCAAGTGCGGCTAACCATACCTGGCATAGTCATGCAGAAATTCAACACTGATTTCACCAATCTATTGCCATCACTATTGCCATCACTATTGCCCGTGAGCTCCTGCAGGTACCCAAGAGATTCAGTAAAATCATCTTTCGTCATGTGAGCTAACTCGTGGGCCAAAACACCTGCCAAACCAGCTTCATCATCTGTCATTGCATAAATACCGGTGTACACACCCATAAAACCACCGCCAGTGGAAAAAGCATTTACGATTGGTGCATCGAATAATTGGACATGCACTTTCCACGGAAACTTGCTGTAACGGGTACGAGTAAGCTCATCAACGATAGCCTGTATCATGACAAGGCGCTGGTCGGAGCCTGCAACTATGGGTAATTCAGTGCTTAGTCTATTCAGTACGAACACACATTCTCCAAAGACTCTAGCTATTTCAATGTTGTTTTCAATGTCTGGATGAGGGGTACAACCGGCTAGAAATAGACTAGCGACTAGGAATGAGTTTTTGATAACTCGATAGTATTTTTGGGGTATAAAATTTCTTGTTATTTTTTGTATTCTTTTTATAACCACGGCAATATTCATACTTATGCGTCTCTGATTTATCAATTACCTCAACTGAGACCCTAAACCTCTGATTATATGAGTAAACTATTTTCGACCTACCACGACACCCATCATATCACTTGAACCGCTTAATGGATATCTGTGGGCTAATACGCTTTCTCAATACAGTAATTACTTCTATAACCAACAAAAAATATATGCCTCAAACCCGAAGGCGAATCGTTATTCTCCACTTATTTCTCGCCTCAGTATTTCAAATAAAATATCCTTACTTTTTTGCAAAGCCGCAAGGGGAGCCGCTTCATTTATACCGTGATAATTAACGGGATAACCCGCGTCGTCTCTAAACAGAGGCCCGACCGCCACTAAATTGGGCCTCCCCTTCGCATCAGTACCCCCTCCAATAGATTTCATCGGGCAATCCTCCCCCATAATTTTTTTATAGGCGCTATTAACAGTTTGCAAATATCGATTCTCTGGGTTTCTGATATCAGGTGCATATATCGTGACGGTTGAAAAATCTATTTCTTCCGAAAATTTACTATTATATTGATTCGTTAAATCCCTGAAAATAGCGCTAAATTTACTTTTCCCGCTAATGCTTCCATCCTTTCCGGACCAAGAGTTCTCGTGGTGATCAAGAGCGTAACGAATATCGACAAACAATATTAATTTTTCCTTACCCTCCCCTTGTGACTTATTGATTTTTGTCACCGCATAGGTCGTTCCCGGATCAAAAATTCCATCTGGCCTTGCGAACAGCTGTGCATGATGTTCACCGAGCACTTTCGTCCCCCACATCCACGTAGCAAAATTGGCCAACCTTGAATAACTATTTTCTTTGAGGATAATGTTTTCTCGGGATAGCAGCGCAATCATATTTAGAGCTGAGACAAAGGGGTTCACTCCATTCGCCCTGTTTTTGTGAGGCACAGACCCATGTTGAGCACCGGCAACTTCCAATGTAATATCAAAACTGTAGTTATTATCCGACTCTCTTGCATCACTAACTATAGTCAGTGATGCTTTTCGGTACTCTGGGTCATCAAATATGGCCTTTGTATATCGAGCACTTATCGAAACTTTTAAACTTTCTAGTGCTGTCTCTGGCCCTTCAAATCGGACCAACACTTTTCCTGGAATTTGATTCACCGGATTATTATAAGTATCGATAAAAGACACTTGAATTGCGTCACTCTCATTATTGATTAAATCTACAGAAAAGGTAGGTCGCTCAATTCCTTTTTCTGCTCTCACACACCACTTGGAATCAAATACAATTCCGAAATAAGGTTCACACTCGGGACAATCCGCGAAATACTTGGGCATGGACATACCGGTCTCTTCAGAAGTATCGAATAACATTTCCACGGTTATATCACCCAAGCCATTTTCCTTATCGTCATATTTTTGCGCGATCATTTTTATCGCCTCTAAAGCAAACACAGCGGGACCCTTGTCATCAATTGCACCACGCCCCACTAAAAAGGTCTGGGGTGCCTCCCCAGAATAAGAGCGTTCTTCTCTGCGCAGCTTAAACGGGTCCCAGCCATCATCTCCGGGGGGTACGGTATCTAGATGTGAGATCACAGAAAGAAGTCGTTCCCCAGCACCAATTCGGTAGGAATAAACCCAATATTCTCTACCGTTTATCGTTTTCTTCCATTCATGTTGGGTGAATTTGATATTTTTTTGTTGTTCGTTAAATCGACTAAGATCTTGCCAAATTATATTTTTTACTGCGTTTAAATTTTCAGACAGTACCTGGCTGTTGCTCCCGTCTGGTGCTCTCCATGTTTGTATAGCGATTATTTTCTCCAGTAAGGAGTAGGACGTATTATCATCGGCACTAATAATCTCTTTGTCTTGAGAGACCTTTTCCTGTGAACCTGGCTTTGAAGGGGAACAAGAGACCATAAAGAGAAATGGAAATAGCGATAGAAATAGGAGACCGGATATTAATAAATTTTAGGATGTTTTCGATTCAATACAGATAATGAAATTTTGAACATGCGATTGCCTTAGCGCTTAAATTTATAATGAGTTACTGTTTTAGGCCAATCCAACAAAAACGGCAAGCAGCAGAAATAATGAGGCAAATAAAAGGTTGTCATTGACTGAGAACCAACACTTAAGTTAAAAAGTACTTAGGTTGTGTCTTAGGGCTTTTGAGTATTCGCTTTATTCCAAAATACTCACATGGAGACCCGCTGACATAACCAATTATTACCCAGATAAATCACCTACTTTCATAAATACCAAGGAGGGGCTTATGTCCATTAGAATTCAGTTATTAAAGCTTAAACTTAGATTGGTTCACTTTTTATACGGCTTTATTACTCAACACAAACCTATGTTGTTTACCGGTAAAGATGCGAGCATCCAACTGTGCGAGAATATTTCACACTTTGGTCACAAGAGAGTGTTAATTGTCACTGACGCTATACTGGTTGAATTGGGTATCCTGGATAAAATCAAACAGTCTCTCAAGGACAATGGTATTGAAGTGTTTATCTACGATGGAGTGCTACCAAACCCTACTTACGCGATGGTTGAGGAAGGAGTCTTAATATTCAATGCCAATAACTGTGATACTATCTTAGCCGTCGGCGGCGGATCTCCCATTGACACCGCTAAAGCTATTATTCTAGCGGAATGTAATCCTGAGAAAAAAGCAATTGAACTGGCCGGCGGCTATAAATCTAAACGACGACCAAAACCCATCTTCGCTATTCCCACCACTGCAGGTACTGGATCGGAAGTCACCCTCGCAGCAGTCATCTCCCATCCAGAGACTCATGAAAAAATGCCACTTGCTGATCACCGAACCTTACCCCTAGCGACGGCAATAGATGCGGAGTTGATGCAGGGTATGCCCCCACACGTGACCGCAGCTACCGGCATTGATGCCTTAACCCATGCTGTTGAATCTTATATTTCCACAGGCACCAATAAGTTTGCTGATCAGTACTCTCGCGCAGCGATTAAGATGATCTTTGAATTTTTACCGAGGGCCTATAAAGATGGAAGTGATCTAAAAGCGCGAGAAGCAATGGGGTTTGCTGCCTTTTACGCAGGCTACGCATTTACCCAAACCTTATTGGGATATGTCCACGGAATAGCCCATCAATTCGGTGGCCTCTACGGTACTCCTCATGGTTTTGCCAACGCCTTGGTGTTACCTCATATTCTGGATTACTCGATAGTAGAAGCGGGCCCTCAATTTGCAGAACTTGCCATTGTCTGTGGCATGGGCAAGGAAGGAGAACCTGAAGGCGAATTGGCAAGAACATTTGTAGATCGTGTCTATGCCCTCAGGAGAGAAGTCGGCATACCCGATACTCTAGAAGCTTTACAGGAAAAGGATATCGAGAAAATCGCAAAGGCTGCTCTAAAAGAAGCTCACACCGCTTATCTCGTTCCCAGGTTTATGGATAAAAAAACCTGTGAGGGTATTATACGCAAGCTACTCCCCCAAGAAGAAAACACGACTTCCGAGACGGCGAAGCAGAAAACTGCCGAAATCGCTTAAACCCGCGACTTCGGTTTTAACCCTACTCCTCCCTACAGGAAAGCTTCTAATAAAAAGCCCGGCGAAAACCGGGCTCTGAAATGTTGACCAACCTAGACGTTTAAGTTTCCGCAAATTTAAAAAGTTTTGGTTTTTGCTTGATTGCGATAAAAATGCTTAACAATAAAACGACTAGCGCGGGAATCCCCTGCTCCATTGGAGTATGGGCGACATGAAAATAAACTGCTCCGATCATAACGCTACCCAATCCAACTGCTGCCAAAGCACTCAATGGATTTATAAAAATACCCACTGCTCCAGCGACCTCACAGGCTCCTATCAAATAGCCGAACCAGGAAGGTAATCCTAATATTGAAAAGCTTTCATGCACTTCGGGAACACCTGCCAACTTTGCAGCACCTCCCAGCAGCATAATGATAGCAACCAACACTCTAGCGACATTAAAACCATATTTACTAGACATAGGGATATTCCTTCTATTTTGGAACTTAACTCCCCGCTCAGCGGCAGCTACACATTAGCCGTTACTAGTGCGGTTAGTTGAGTGGTTAAGAGGAACTTCCACTGAAGCCTCTCACAGAACCGTGTGGGAAGCTACTATCAATCGGTTAAACGCATTGGACATCCAACTGTCGAAAAACTCATGGCAAAATAAACCACCCCAACGTTTTCAACAAACACAAAATTGAATTAACATTCAATAGCATCTAAAACGGTTAGATTACGAAAGATGTGACACAGAAAAACACAATGAATATAAAACAAAAGAAAGAAACTGAACAATATCTACACTAGGCAGCGAACTTGGAAAAACTCACGTTTCGTCGACGGTAAGGCTTCCTAAGATCTTCTGAAAACTCCAGCCAATCATTATCGCTCGATCGGTTTCGGTGGAAGNCGGCTTGCAACGGGCTTTATCAATTACCCGCTGCTGCGTAAATTTAGTAATTCGAACACTACAGGCTGCCTTAAAACAGCCCCAAAAATTTTGTTCTTGGCTTACTCGCACTGACCGCCGAATTAGACGCCATACTTAACAAATCCGATTGCAATCGGCCAATTTCAACTTTCCTGTCTTCAGCAAGCTCTTTCCAAACNCTGTAGTTTTCATCCAATTGAGATTCCTTGCCCTTAAATAAAGCCAACTCTTGCTGCAACGCTGCTATTTCCTTTGTCAGGCTAGCTCGGACAGATGAATTAATAGAACCCGATCTTCGCGCAACATTTTCTTGCTTATTCATCGTTTCATCATGGCGCTTTTTTGCCAAAATCTGTTGTTTTTCAGCTTCNCCAAGTTTGGAATTCAAAACTGCATTTTCTTCAGAACTANTTCTATTTTCTGCCATAAGAGTTTGATTTATTACGGCCATANTTTCGTATTTNATTTCCAAAGTCAGCAAGTTCTGTTTCGTCAGGTGATATTGGGTTTCATAATTAGCGGTTTCAACACTGGTCTTCACCACCAAAACAGCCAAGATAACGGCACTTAATGCGATCAAATTCCCCCAATTTAAAAGTCGAGAAAAAAACAAAGAGGCGTTAGCGGTATAACTATTATTATCAAATGCATGCTCAGCATGGACTTCGGATTCCTCTGCTNGCGCCTTCACCGTAGTCAACAATGGCAAGCTATACAGATTTTTCGCCNCCTGTGAAAAAGAAGTGGACATACTAAGCAAGGCTTCTCGCTCTAATAAAATAATCTGCTTCAAGGCATCGGCATTATGTTTGGCCTCGCCAGACACTCGGTCTTGCATAATAGAAACCACACTGGTCACTAAGTTTTGTTGGCTGCTGGATAAGCGCCCTAGAAACCCGTGTTTTTTTACCTGGGTGTGATGGATTATTTCATCGACNGTGCNATCACTACCTTTACCGGATTTCAATAGTTTTTCGACAAACCGATCAAGCATGTCAACGGGTTCGGCATTATTCTCAATCTTTGCAATTGACTGGCGAGGTGATAGTTGCTGCCCTACAATCGATNGTTGCTTTCCATTCATAAATCAGTCACTTTTATTGTTATATCCNTGTGTTCAAGACTTTAAATAATACCCATTCATATAGCCATAGTTGATTTAATATTTTATTCAGAATAGCGAAACCCGAACATGGATTTATTCAGCCAAGCAGAACACGAACCCAGATTTTAGTCTAGCAGTAAGCGGTTAATCGGGAAAAGGCCGAGGGGTCACCTATAGTTACCACTTCAATCAAGTTACAGCAGGTCATATAATAGCCATTGCAGTGTACTGAAATAATCGAACTCCTACTCATCTCGCAGGCGAGCATTTCGAAGATAAATGTTATTCGAACCACATATCGTACTCTGGTTCTGGTGGTGCTCTCGGGTTATCTGTCTTCTGACAAAACAGTGGATTGTCTTCAGTCGCTGTGGCCAGGTCATGACCCGCGAACGATGCTTGCTAGCCGTTGCAAAGACACCATAGTAACGCGTCAGATTTTGCCAAGGCGGTGGGACAAGAGAAGCTAATCGAGAAATGAAATCCAGCGGACTTAGGACCACATGAGTGTGATAAAGTAGGTTGACGTGGACCCCTTTGCCGGTAATTGTTAGGAGTTAAATTGACTTCAAGAAATTAAAGTCTTTTACATGACCTCTAGCGCGTGTGAAAGCGTAGAAAGAATAATGATTAATTAATAGGGAAAGCCTAAATGAAAATTGGATTGGTAGTAACCTCAATAGCCACCGTATTTTTATCTGCATGCGCTGTCACAGGTGCGGGGTCGAAAGACGCAAATTTATTGGACTCTTTTGCTAGCGATTGGCCTAGCTCGTATAGAGTCAACCTGTTGTCAAAACTCCCTTATATGAATAGAGGTAATCCGGGCTGGATGGCTGGAGGATATTCAAATAAAAAAGATGCACCCAGCCAATATGTGATTTCTTATGAGGGTAATGTATATACAAGTAGGCCTATTATTGAAAAGTATATAAATCGCAGAGCGGAAGAGCTGTGTGGCATAAATAACTATGTTCAGTTAGAGAAAGAATCTGGTAGTAATTCGATGACTATAATGACCGGAAATGCTTTCATTGGGGTTAACAATCCAACCAATACAGTGAGGGTTCAGTGTAATACTAGCAGAGCCGAGTACTATGAGTCTGTTTTAGATGGATCGAGGGAAAGGTGTGATATACCAGTTAATAATTATTTCAAAGCACTTTTTATAGGGGTGAAAACATTTTGAAGCTATCTAGGCCATTTGAAGAAGCCTGGAAGACTAAGGGGTTCCCTGTAAATATAACTACCTGCGAAGAGCACATTGAAATATCTCTTCGTTTTTCAGGAAAATGGACGATTAAGGTATTCAAGGGAGCTCCAGAAAAGCCAAGTTTTTCTAAATACGTAAACATGTTTTCCGAGTAATATGTAGAAACGTGTCCAGTGATGATTCTGAATCGCATGGTTTGGCGAATTTATTAAATCAACATGTTCTTTCAAGTAGCGTAGGCTAATAAAAACAAATAAAGCAGCGCATTTGCTGTTGGCGTTAGGAGTAATAAATATACACAAAGGGTCTTGTCAATGTGGCTCAGTTCAATACCAATTTACGAATAACCCATTTGACTGCTGTTACTGCCATTGTTCAGTCTGCCAGAAATTAACTGGATCAGCGATGGGAGCATATGGCAGTGTGCATACACAAGATTTTTTATGGACTCAAGGTGAAGAGCTCTTATCGCTTTACCAACAAAAGGAAACTACAACGCGAAAATTTTGTTCAAAATGTGGATCATATTTAATAACAACACACTCTGCTGACCCCGATAACTTATTTATTTCTTTGGGTGCATTAGATTCTCTAATAGATTCTGCTCCAGAATTTCGGCAGTTTGTAGGTAGTAAAGCAGTTTGGGATAAATATGAGAATAAGCTTCCGGAGCACAATGAAGGGGTTGATTGGCGCTAAACATTTTTGATAGAAATGACCAACGTCCCGTTGATACGCCGCCCATGCCTTTTGATTTTAGTATCTTGATGGCGACTGATTACCAAAAGTATCATTCTCGGGAGGGATTGAAGGGTGTTATTTATAGATTTCC
>JAESQG010000168.1 GCA_016765265.1 Pseudomonadales bacterium
GGCGTGACTTCACAAGGTAGCATTTTTGTAAATGGTATTGAATATGATACCAGCACCGCCACGATTACAATCAATGGACAGCCCGGCACTGAGGCGGATCTACTGGTTGGGATGTATGTCGATGTCATTGGTACCGATGATGGCGTCATAGGGATCGCCACTTCCGTTACCTATAATAGCGATATGAACGGAGCCGTGACTGCAGTCTTTAATCCAGTAGACGGCACTCTAGAAATCATGGGCAAACTGTCACTATTTTACCCGAGACAGCCTTCGAGAGTAAGGTTCCCGGCATTAACCTTCCAGAAGACATTCTTTTAGGTTCCGTTTGTGAAATTTCGGGTTATACCGTAGGTGACGGCACTATTATCGCTACTCGAATAGAAGTGCAATATGGCAATTTGTTTGACTATTTAGCAGACCATACCTTTGAAGAATTGTTAGCTGGATTCGGCATGCAAATTGAAGGTACTGTTTCAGCGCTGGATACCGGTGCCAAGCAGTTTAATATTGGTTTAGTTCCCGTGAGCTACACCGATGCTATTTTCGATGGAATGGTCGAAGGCGATTTAGCAAATGATCTGGTGGTTAAAGTTGACTCCCAGCTCGACTTTGACGGGTCTGGAACGTTAACTGCCACCAAAATTGCATTAGGAAGTGGCGATGGTTCTTTCGGCTTCGATCTCAGTTTCGATTACAGCAATTTCAACTACTCTTTGGACGGTGTCGTCACTGTCGATGCTGACGGTAGTAGCATCGTAATCAATGGCCAGTTAATCACTATTAATGCCTCAACTACTTTTAACAATGTTGATCTAGCGAGCTTAGTTGAAGGTACTTCCGTAAATTGTGTCGGCTATGTGAATGACTTAGGTGATTTTATCGCGGAGTCTATAACAGTTGAGTATTCGGCTGATTCAACTCTAACGGGAGCCATCGAGTCGATTACTGTTGACGGTACCAATGCTGGCAGCATTACCATTGCCGGTGTGACTTACAAGATTACTACGAAGACTGTTATGGATGATGATTCAGCGACTCCGCTAGAGCATTTCAATGTCACCTTCCTTAGTACTGCAGATGTTGTGATAATCTCTTACTATACAGATCCGACGACATTTGAGCTTGTTATCACTAAACTGGAACGTGATTAGCAGTAGGGCAATCGCGACACCAAAATACGTCGCAGAAAAACGCTAGGTATATTGCCTAGCGTTTTTTTATTTTGAATACCCAAACACAGATTTAAGCTTCACTTAAGTCGTACACCTTATCCGTTTTTGCCGCCATTACAAAATCATTACGGTGCAACCCTTTAATAACATGGCTCCACCACGTTACTGTCACTTTCCCCCACTCGGTCAATAGCGCCGGATGGTGATCTTGCTCTTCCGCTGTATGACCCACTTTAACGGTGAAATTCAACGCAGAGTTATAATTAGAGAAACTAAATACTCGTTCCAACTGCATGACACCCCCACGAACCTCTACGCTCCAATCAGGTATCTCGCCCAATAGCGCTTTAATCTCAGGTTCACTAAGCTTAGGGGAATCCCCTCGACATACTTCACACTGGTTATCACTTAAAGCCTTCATGATGGTATTCCTTATTAACTAGTCCTTTTAAATTCGAAAAAAAATCCCGCAACGTATCAACACTGCAGGATTTTTAACTATTTAATTACTAATACTCAAGCGCTAATCTACTTTTAATTAAGCAGCCGCACCATTTCTTAGCAATTTTCCGGGTAACACATCTGTGGCTGGATCCACTTGATCAACGTCATTCTCTCGTAACACCTGACCATTTACGATAACAACTTCGATACCGGACGCCTTGGAAATGAGACGATCAGCACCAGCAGGCAAGTCGTATACTCGTTCGAGTTCTCCGGCTCCTACTGTATCTGCATCGAAGACCACCACATCGGCCGCTAATCCTACTTTTAAACGACCGCGATCAGTAATGTTAAACACATCTGCCGAACGGGATGTAAGTAAATAAATAGCATACTCCAGATCAAACGAACCTCGCTCTCGCACCCAATGCCCCAGCATATGGGTTGAGAAACATGCGTCGCAAAGTTGACTGGCATGAGCTCCGCCATCGGAAAGCCCGACGACTACGTTGGGATCTTTGAGTAACACTTCAACCACTTCCTCATCGTGGTTAGCTACGGGCATGCGAACCCGCATCTCCAGATTACTTTCTAGCGCCAGATTCAATACCAAATCCACGGGCTCTTCACCACGTTCAGCCGCTACTTCAAATACCAGCCGCTCATTCAGAGAAGGATCAGAGGGGCAATCAGAGATGACTGTTTTAGGCCATCCTGCTAGCATCCCCCGTTCCATGCCTCTCTTTAGGGCCATTTTAAAGTTATCCCGGAACTCGGGTTGTCCGTAAATCTCTCTTTTACCCTCTAGATCTGCAGCCGAAATGGGTTTGAATACTTTCATGCTTTCAAAAATAAACGGTGCCTTGAAATTCATTTCAAAATTCAATGCCCGCGGACTAACCTGAGGAAAGACCTTAGCACCTGAAGCCACCAATTCGGCAGCCTTTTTCAGATGAACATTGTGATCACCCATACCCTGCAGCAGTGCAGTCCAAGTCACATTACAATCCGCCGCTATCGACATTTCTGCAAACTGATCTTGCAACACGTCGCCACCAATAGTGGACTGAATGATGCCTGTTTTCTCTTCGCCTAGCACTTTGGCAATTTCAAGAATTTCGGTTTTGTATTCCGCCAAACGACTGGGGACTGGTTTTCCACCCGCCCCAATATGAGTTGCCGCTTTGGAAGAAGCAAAGCCCATGGCACCCGCCCGCAAACCTTCACGGACGATTTCCCGCATTTGCTTGACCTCTTCAGGCGTCGCTGTTCGCTCTGTGGAGTCATCACCCATAACATAAAGGCGTATTGGAGTATGCCCCATTAACACCCCTACATTTATTCCCATGCCACCTTTTTCTATGGCATCAAGATATTCTGGGAACGACTCAAACGGCCAATCTTCTCCAAGACCTTCTCTAAGAGCATTGGCGTCCATGCCCTCGACATTTTCAAGGGTTCTGACAATAGTATCACGATGAGTAGGTCGAACTGGGGCAATACCAAACCCGCAGTTACCAATCACCACGGTGGTGACGCCATGCCAAGGGGATATAGTCATCATTTTATCCCAAATAATTTGGGCATCGTAATGCGTATGACAATCCACAAAACCTGGCGAAACAATTTTCCCGGTCGCATCAATGACTTTTTCCGCGTCACCGGGTGCAGATCCTAGGGCCACAATTTTGCCGTCCTTAATACCCACGTCACCTTTGTAACGCGGAGTTTTATCTCCATCGATGATTGTACCACCGGTAATTTTTATGTCGTAATTCAAGGCGAATATCTCCTCTGTGTTCTAACTATAAAAATAACTACATAAATTAATTATGAAAAAGCCTCGACATCAAGATGCGAGGCTTTCAGTTTTTATGCCGGAATATTCTCTATCGGCAAATCATAACACTCAATAATGTTCTCTCTCATGATCCAGCGCTGTTCTTCGGAAGTTAAATCAGCAGCATGTTCCAGCAACATTTCCTGAGACCACGGCCAAGTAGCATCACTGTGAGGAAAGTCGTTAGCCCAAACTAGACGCTTAGGATTCATCAAATGAGCCACTTTAAAAGCAACCCAGTCATCTTGAAAGGTCAACCATACGTTCTCATTTAAATAGTCACTGGGCTTCTTTCCTAGGTCCTTACCGCCACCCATCCAAATGCCATGTCGGTCGTAGGCATGGTCCATACGATAAGAATAATGTGGAAACCAACCCGCATCTGCTTCTGCCACAATAAATTTAAGTTTTGGATGGCGTTCAAAAACACCACCTAAAACAAACACACCCATAACGTCCTGTACACTACGGATAATACCCAAAAATCCATTCGTTTTATTACCCCGCACTTTTCCACCACCACTACGGGATGTCAAAATATGAAAGGACAGCGGCATATTGAGCTCGATGGAACATTCCCACAACGGGTCATACATCGGATGGTCATAATCTTCGTGCTGAGGGTCGCCTGGCATCATCATGCCAACAAAACCTTTTTTATGGCAAGTCTCAAAATCCTTAATCATCTGCTCTACAGAATCACCAGAAGTTTGGCCAAGCCCGAATAATCGACCTTTCGGTGCATCAGCAACAAAGCCCTCTAACCATTCGTTATAGGCGTGCATACAGGCCGTTTTGTATTCGAAATCCTTATGGTTACAAAGTACCATGCCCACAGAGGGGTATAGAATTTCGGCAACCACTCCATCCCTGTCCTGGTCGGCTACACGCACTTTACCGTTATGGCCGCTTTCATGTAGCTGATCGAAGGTACAACCTTTACTTCTGCTACCTAGCTCCTCAGCCGTTAGACCAGCAGCTGCCACCAACCCTAAAGGAATAGTTGATTTCATACCGGGGATAACATAAATATCATTGCCCGCGTCATCGCGCTGAATAGTCGGCGCGCGGTCACGAAATTTGGGGTCAATATATTTTGTATAACAATCTGCAGGTTCGACAATATGCGAGTCTGCAGAAATAAGTCCAAAACCCAAACTGCTCATACCTAAATACTCCATTTTTGCGGTTAGTCGATAATAATTTTTGGTGCGTCATCTGCAAGTGCAAGGCTAAATTGCGCCAGACCAATCAATTCCAAATAATACCTCTGTGTGACTAAACCGAAGTCGTTCCCATAGGGTATGTAGTCAATAATCAGTTTCAAATTCAATGATTTGATAAAGAAAAGAGTGGCATCGCAAATCGTCGTCAGGCTATCTACAGCAATGTGTCCCTTGTAGTCTTGCCTTGTTATCTTGCATTTAATTTTGTCACCAACGCTGCCAAGATTATGGCAAAGCACAGGTTCGATGTCGATCACTAGTTTAGCGACCATGAACCCAAAATACAGGAGAATTCTTATTGATCTATAATTTATAGGACCTTGTTCGCGCAAGGAGTGGGCATCAGCTAACTTTTTCCCTTTTCTAGCATAGTCCTAGCATAGTCCTAGCATAGAATGGCCGTCCTATCG